>DATART010000288.1:0-2814 GCA_036264035.1 Thermoanaerobaculia bacterium
AACCGACAACCGACAACCGATACAGACAACGACAACCGACACACCACTCCCACACCCCACCCCCCACACCCCGGATACACTCCGCCAATGCATCCCGAGGTTCAGGAGCTTCAGACGAAGCTGAAGGAAATCCTCTACGACTGTGCGGTGGAGGTCCGCGCTACGAAGGCCGCGCTTTATCTGCTGACGAACGACGGGCGCTTCGAATTGATCACGGAGTATGGATACCGAGGTGTAATCCGTCCGCTGGCGGATCGTACTGATCCGGTCGTCGATCGTTGCGGGCGCGGACGGGCGCCGTTTTTCATCAACGGTCTGAACGCCGAGCCGCGTTTCTCCCACGTCATGTTCGAATCGGCCAGCGACCGCCTGCTCGGCGCGCCGGTCTACCTGCGCGGACACATGGTCGGGTTCATCGACATGCGTGACAAAGCGGGGAAGGCGCCGTTCGATGCCGCCGATCTGCCGAAGGCACAGCGCGTTGCGGAACGCATCGCCGAGCAATTCGCGAATCGCAACGTCTTCAACCAGCGCTTCATTACGCTGTCCGAGGCACCGCAACGCGAGACGGTCGTTCCGCCGGCGGAAGCGAAAGAGCCGCTTTCCATACCGGCGCCGCCGAAACCTGCGGTCGCGGCGAAGCCGTCGCTGTGGGGCGCCGAGCGTTCCGCGCCGTCGAACGTGCCCGCACTGTCGACATTGATCATCGAGGCGCGCGGCAACGCCGACCGTATCGCCGTTCCCGAATCGCCGGAGACGATCGGAGAAGCGGAGCTGGCGGTGATCCGCGACCTCCTCCGCTCGATGTTGCTCATTCCCGGAGCCGTGGTGGCGTCGGTCTCGGCGTACGGCCACATGGGGGGCGTGCAGGAGTTGGCGGCGCGTTCATCGATGACCGACGAGGCGGTGAACGTTCTGCAGTCGAAGCTGAATTTATGGTTGACGAAGCGCGGCGACGCCGGTGGCTTCGTACGGACGAACATCAATCTTCCGTTCGGCACTAAGGACGCGCAGATCACCGGAGCGCTCATCCAGAAAGTCTTCACCGCGCCGCTCGCCGCCGGATCTCTGCGTGGCCTGTATCTCACCGTGGTCTTTGCGGCGACGCCCGACCGCGGCGCGCACGAGCTGCTTGCGGCGTTTCACAAGCAGTTGCAGACCGCGATCGAGCACTCGATGGAGCGTGGCGCGATGCAATCAACGCGGTCGCGCATCGCCGATGCGCTGGTCGAACCGGACTTCACCAAGTATCCGGAGCTCCGGCGCCACACCGACGCGGTCACCGCGCGCGTCGAGACGTTCACGCGATTTCTGTCGCTGTCACCAGCCGACGCGGAGACGGCGCGCATCGTTGCCATCGTTCATGACGCCGGGATGCGCCTGCTCGAGTACGAGCGTCTCTACCGGAAGAAGGATTTGTCCGCGGACGAGTTGTCGATCCTGAAAGAGCACGCCGCCGTCGGCGCGTCGATCGTCGAGCCGCTCCTCGGCAACGAGATCGCGCGCGCGGTCCTTTGCCATCACGAGCGGTGGGACGGTACGGGGTACCCGAACGAAGTACACGGCGGAGACATCCCGCTCGCCGCGCGCATCGTTCAGATTTGCGACGTCTACGAAACGATGATCGCGGCCGACAGTTACGCGCCCGCCGAGCCGCTGGAAATCGCGGCGTCGAAGATCGCCCGCGCCGCCGGCACGCAGCTCGATCCCGACCTCGCGCAGAAATTCGTCGACATGCTGCGCGCGCGTTAGACTCCGCGCCGATGAAGATCGATCGCGACGAAGCGAAGCGCATCGCGGAACTGGCGCATCTGGAGTTCGACGATCCGGCGCTCGAACGCATGGCCGGTGAGATGACGAAGATCCTTTCCTACATCGACCAGCTCCGCGAAGTCGACGTCACCGGATTCGAGTGGACTGATCACGCGGACGCCACACCGCTGCGCGACGATGTGCCGCGCCCTCCGGTCGACCGCAACGCGGTCGCGGCGAATGCGCCGGCGTTCAGCGAGGACGGCCACTTCATCGTCCCGAAGGTGATCGGTGACTGACCTTCTGAATCTGCCGTGGCATGAAGCGCGTGAGGCGGCGAGCGGGAAGGAGTTGGTCGCCGCGTCGCTCGCCGCCATCGAGCGTCTCAATCCGAAGCTCAACGCGTTCCTGCACGTCGCGCGCGTCGTTGGCGACGGAATGCCGGTGGCGGTGAAGGACAACATCGTCACCACCGGCATGCCGACGACATGCGCCTCGCGAATCCTGAGCGATTTCACATCGCCATTCGACGCCACCGCCGTCGCGCGTTTGCGCCGCGGCGGTTGCAGCATCGTCGGCAAAACGAATCTCGACGAATTCGCGATGGGGTCATCGACGGAGCATTCGGCATTCGGCCCGGCCCGCAATCCGTGGGATCCGTCGCGCGTTCCGGGCGGCTCGTCGGGCGGATCCGCCGTCGCCGTCGCCGCGCGCATGGTTCCCGCCGCGCTCGGCTCGGAAACCGGCGGCTCGGTGCGCCAGCCGGCGGCGTTGTGCGGCGTGGTCGGGCTCAAACCGACGTACGGCCGCATCAGCCGCAACGGCCTGGTGGCGTTCGGATCGAGCGTCGATCAGATCGGCATCATCACCAAGACCGTCCGCGAATGCGCCGATCTCCTCGGCATGATCGCCGGGCACGATCCGCTCGATTCGACGTCCGCGACGAACGCCGTCGACGACTACGCCGCCGATCTGGACTCCGGCATTCGCGGCCTTCGTTTCGGCGTCGTCCGCGAAGCGGTGGGACAGCTTGAGGGCGAAGTACGCGCGAACTTCGACGAC
>DATART010000309.1:0-4744 GCA_036264035.1 Thermoanaerobaculia bacterium
TACGTGTCGAGCCAGCCGTGGTCGAAATGGCCGCGCTCCTCTGCTCTGCGCACTCGGATCATCGAACCCTCCTGCCGTGGAAAACAGAATCGTATTCCGTGCTACAAACGTACCGATGCTCGACGATGCGCCGCGGCGGAAGATGAACGAACGTACAGGCCGTCACGTCTGCGTTCGCTGCCTGGCCGAGGTGGAGGCGGACGAGTACTTCCGGAACGATCATCTTTGCGACAAATGCGCGGCCGAGGGGGATTACCCGCTGGCATCGACGCCGGAACCGAAGCGGAAGAAGAATGCCCGGTAGGACGGCCGTGATCCACGACTGGCTGACCGGAATGCGCGGCGGCGAGCAGGTGCTCGAAGCGATCCTCGAGCTCGTTCCGGACGCGGAGCTTTTCACGCTCTTTCATTTTCCCGGCAGCGTTTCGAAGGCGATCGAGTCGCGTACGATTCACACCTCGCGATTGCAATCGCTGGCGACGCGCGTCCGCGACTACCGCACGCTACTGCCGCTCTTTCCGCGCGCCGTCCGCCAGTGGGATTTGAGCGGATTCGATCTCGTCATCAGCTCCAGCCACGCGGTCGCGAAGGGAGTGAACGCGCGCGGCAAGCCGCATCTCTGCTACTGCCATACGCCGATGCGCTACATCTGGGACCGCTTCGACGACTACTTTCCCAGCGGCGCGAAACGAATTCTTGCAAAGCCTGTTGCTGCGCGTTTGCGGCGATGGGATGTGGCGGCGTCGAAGTCGGTGACGCGCTTCGTGGCGAATTCGAATTTCGTCCGCGAGCGCATCCGCGCGTATTACGATCGCGACGCTACCGTCGTTCATCCATTCGTCGATGAAGCGTTTCTGCAACCGCCGCTGAATCGGCGTCGCGACGATTTCCACGTCGTCGTTTCCGCGCTCGTTCCCTACAAACATATCGAGCTGGCGATCGACGCCGCCGACGATCGCAGGCTGGTGGTCATCGGCGGCGGACCGCTCCTCGCGTCTCTTCGCGCCCGCGGCGGTCCCAACGTTGAGTTCCTCGGAGCCGTATCGAGGGACGTGATCATCGATCACCTCGGCCGCGCACAAAGCCTGATCCTTCCCGGCGTTGAAGACTTTGGCATCACGCCACTCGAGGCGATGGCCCTCGGCACGCCCGTCGTGGCCCTCGGCACCGGCGGCGTGCGCGACTCCGTAGTCAACGGCACCACTGGGATTTTTTTCGAGGACGCAGCGGTACACTCGCTCCGCCGGGCGCTCGATGAGGTCGAAGGCCGCGGGTGGGACCGCACAGCGATTCGCGAGCACGCGGCGCAGTTCTCGCGCGAACGGTTTCATCGGGAAATGCTCGCCGAGGTTGAACGAGTCGCAGGAAGGCAGTGGGGAGTGGGGAGTGGGGAGTCGGAGCAATCAACGGGTTTTGTTTCCCACTCCCGACCCCCTACTCCCCACTCCCCAAAACCATCGTGATCGAGAAAAAACACCGGACGCTCTCATCGATCTACCTGATCAACGATGCCGTGGCATCGAATCTGGCGATGCTGTGCGCCTGGTTTCTGCGCTTCAGCCTGAAGATCATCCCGGTCACGAAAGGGCAGCAGGAGGTCGAGACGTATCTCCAGCTGCTGCCGATCGTCACGATCGTTTTCCCGCTGGCGTTCGCGGTGCAGGGGCTGTATCGAATACGGCCGACGCGCTCGAAAACGGAGGAGTGGTTGTCGGTCGCCATCGGCTCGATCGTAGCCACGGTCGTCTTCTCCGGTGTGCTGCTATGGGTGCGTCCCGGCCGTCCGGACGTTCTCTACTCGCGCGCCACACTCGGCATCTTTCTCATCTGCGCGATCGTCTTCGTCATCCTCGGACGGGCAATCGTTCGCGCGATCGTCGAACGCGGACATCGCGGCGGCAAACGTCTCGATCGGGTGCTCATCGCCGGCAGCGGCGAGCTGGCGCGCGCGGTCGTCGAGCGCGTGAACGGTCATCGCGAGCTGGGCTTTCTCATCGTGGGCTATCTGAAAAATGGTGAAGAGTCGAAACTCGATCTTCCATGCCTCGGCACGATCGAGGACGCAGAGCAGGTCATCGCCGAACAGAACATCGATCACGTCTTCGTCGCGCTGCCGCACGCTTCATCGCAGGCGATGATGGCGCTGCTCGATCGACTCGTACGTAGCGTCGTCGCCATCCACGTCGTCCCCGACCTGCTGCAGTTCATGGTGCTCCGCTCGCGCGTCGAAGACCTCGACGGATTACCGACGATCAATCTTTCCGAAACGCCGCTGGAGGGTTGGAGCCGATTTCTCAAACGCGGCTTCGATCTGGTCGTCGCCACGGCCGCGCTGATCGTCTTTTCGCCGGTGATGCTGATCGTCGCCATCGCCATCAAGCTCGGCGACCGCGGACCGGTCTTCTACCGACAAGAACGCATGGGACTCGACGGCAAGCCGTTCGAGATCGTCAAGTTCCGCTCGATGCGCGTCGGAGCCGAAAAAGATACCGGTGCAAAGTGGGCGGAGAAGAACGACCCGCGCCGCACGCGCGTCGGCCGCTTCATCCGCGAGACCTCGCTCGACGAGCTCCCGCAACTCTTCAACGTCCTCCTCGGCGACATGAGCGTAGTCGGCCCGCGTCCCGAGCGCCCGCAGTTCGTCGAACAATTCCGCGCCGAGTTTCCGCACTACATGCTCCGCCACAAAGTCCGCGCAGGCATCACCGGCTGGGCGCAAGTGCATGGCTGGCGCGGCAATACCTCGATGCGCATGCGCATCGAGCATGACCTCTACTACATCGAAAACTGGTCGCTGATGCTGGATCTCAAGATCTTATTCATGACGCTGGTTCACGGCTTGCGGCACGAAAACGCGTATTGAGATAATCCGCGGTATGAAAAAGACCGTTGCAGTGGCGCTCGTCGCGCTCGCCCTCGCCCCCTCTCTGCTCGCCCGCTCGAAACCCGCTCCCACCGCTCCCGGCAAATACAAAGAGTGGGGGCGCGACATCGACGAAATCGAAGTTGTGAAGACGTTCAAACTGAGCGACTACGACAAGGTTCTGGTCGTCCCGTTCGATACCACCGGCACGCCGCTTCCGGAAAAGACCGAGAAGTCGTACGCCACGATCAAGTCGGTGCTGGCCGGCTATTCATTGACGCTCGCCGAGGCGCTCAGGCCGGAGTTGAAAGCGAAGCTGGACGTCGACACTGCCGACAGGGCGTCGAAGACCGCGAAAACGCTAATCATCCGAGGAACCGTCGTCGACCTCTCGCCAGGCTCGCGCGCCAAGCGCTACATCGCCGGCTACGGCGCGGGTGCAGCCGGAACGAAGCTGACCGCGGAGATCGTTGACGCGAAGACGGACGAGGTCCTGGTTCGCTACACGCAGGAGCGCCGCTCCGGTGGCACGTTCAAATTCGGCGGCGGCAATGACATGGATGTCATGCGCGATTCGATCCACGCCGAAGGTCAGGATCTCGCGCACATCCTCGACTCGTTCTAAAGCCCGGTCTCCTGCGCACGCGCCCGTATAATCCGCCCCTTCTCATGGGTAAGAACTCCGAAACTCTCTTTCAGCGCGCCCAGGAAACCATTCCGGGCGGCGTCAACTCACCGGTTCGTGCATTCAAAGGCGTCGGCGGGACGCCGCTTTTCGTCGACATGGCGCAGGGCTCGCGCATCTTCGACGCCGACAACCTCCAGTACATCGACTGCGTCGGCTCCTGGGGCCCGATGATCCTCGGCCACGGCCATCGCTACGTCGTCGAGGCGGTGAAGAAGGCGGCCACGCGCGGCTTCTCCTTCGGCGCGCCGACGCTCGGTGAAATCGAGCTGGCCGAAATGATCGTGCAGGCCATCCCGTCGATCGAGATGGTGCGTCTCGTCAACTCGGGAACCGAAGCGACGATGAGCGCGCTGCGGCTGGCGAGGGCGGCGACCGGCCGCAAGAAGATCATCAAATTCGACGGCGGCTACCACGGTCACGTCGACTCGCTGTTGGTCAAAGCCGGCAGCGGCGGCGCGACGTTCAATGTGCCCGACTCCGCCGGCGTGCCGAAGGAAGTGACGGAGCTGACCATCAGCGTCGCTTACAACGATCTCGAAGCGGCCCGCGCGGCGATGGATGATGACGTCGCAGCGATCATCGTCGAACCGGTGGCCGGCAACATGGGATGTATCCCGCCGGCCGATGGTTTTCTCAAAGGGTTGCGCGAGCTCTGCACGCACGGCGCTCTGCTCATCTTCGACGAGGTGATGACCGGATTCCGAGTCGCCTACGGCGGCGCGCAGTCGATCTTCGACATCAAGCCGGACATCACGACGCTCGGCAAGATCATCGGCGGCGGCATGCCGATCGGTGCCTACGGCGCGAGCAAGGAGTTGATGCAGCTCGTCTCCCCCCTCGGGCCGATGTACCAGGCCGGGACGCTCTCCGGAAATCCGATCGCCGTGGCCGCCGGCAAAGCGACGCTCGGCGTGTTGAAGAACTCCTCGATTTACGCCGACCTCGAGGAACGCTCCGGCGAATTCGAAACCGGCGTCCTCAAAGCCGCCGAAAAACACGGCGTCCCACTGACGGTCAACCGCGCCGGCTCGATGTGGACGATCTTCTTCACCGAGGGACCTGTGACAGATTACGAATCCGCGAACCGCAGCAACCGCGACAAGTTCGCCCGCTTCTTCCACCTCATGCTCGGCGAAGGCGTCTACCTCCCGCCATCGCAACTCGAAGCCGCATTCTTTTCCGCCGCGCACGCG
>DATART010000355.1:0-3636 GCA_036264035.1 Thermoanaerobaculia bacterium
GGTCAGCCGGCTCGGTGAAGCCGCCGAGGATCGCGGACGGCGTGTCGGCGTCATGTTCCGCGTTGGCGTCGGGCACGACGCTGGTCGGACTGTAATTAATGATGCGCGGCTGGCGTTCGTAAGAAAACGAGCGGATGACCAGATCCATCGGGATCTCTTCGTAATAGCGGCCGTAGGAGGCGAAGACCTTCGATTTATTGGAGCCGCTCGGGTCCCACGTCAGGCCGAGGCGCGGCGCGTAGTCTTTCTTGAGATCGATCTGCGTCACGCCGGAGGCATCGATGATGCGCTGGCGGTCCCAGCGCACACCGGCATTGAGCGTGACGTCTTTCATCGTCCAGCGGTCCTGCAGATACGCGGTCGTGTTCTTGTGCTGCGGCGAGGCATTCAATTGCGAGATCGGGGCATTCGCTACGGTGGCGTCGGGAGTGGTCCAGTAGCTGTGGCTGTAGATCGGCTTGGACGGATTGTTGGGATTGGCGAAAATATCGACCTGCTGGCCGCCGGACATGCGCTTGACGACATTCGCGGTCTGGTCTTCGAATTCGATGCCGGCTTTGATCTGATGCGAGCCGGCGTAATGCGTGGCCGAGCCGCCATAGAACTTCCGGTCGAATGATTTCTCCTGGATGAGGCCGAAACCGCCGGTCTGGAAGAAATTGTTGCGGGCGTCGATGTATTCGATGGCATCGCCGGCCGCGGTCGCGGGACCGACGGAGTTTTTCTCCTTATGACGCGCGTCCTGTGCAGAAAAGAGCCAGGTCGTACCGATGATGCCGTCGTAGCGGAGCGCGTAATCGCGTCCGCCGAAATCCTGCCGGCCGAACAGGGTGATTGGATCGCCGATCAACGGGTGATTGGCGTCATTGATGGCGCCTGCGTCGACGCGCGGGTCCTGCAGATAGGTGGCGATGAACGTCTGGCCGGGCGTGAGGCTGTAGGTGAGCTTTGCCGAGCCGAGGTTCCGATGGCTGGTTGAGGCGACGACCTGGCCGGCGAGCGGCCCTTCCAGCAGAAGGTTGCCCTGCGTATTGCGTACTTCGTCATATGCGCCGAAGAACCAGAGCTTGTCCTTCAGGATGAAGCCGCCGACGTCGGCGCCGTAATCCTTCTTCTTGAAGCCGGAGGGGGTGGGAGCGAAAACGTTCTTCGAGTTCGTCTGCAGGGAATCGCTGTTGTCGTAGCCGAAAAGATCGCCGTGCAGCTCGTTGCTGCCCGATTTCGTGATCACGTTGATGATGCCGCCGGTGGCGCGGCCGTACTCCGCTTCATAGCCGCCCGTCTTCACTTCCAGCGCTTCGATGAATTCGAAGTTCAGCTCCTTCCCCTGGAAGCCGTATTCGGAATTCGTGGTGTTGACGCCGTCGACGTAGAAGGCGTTCTCCGCGCCCGAGGAGCCGTAGACGGTGATCGTAGGCGTCTGTTTGTCGTCGCCTTGGATGGCGTCCGTCGAAACGCCGGGCGTGACTTGCGCGACCGAGGAGTAATTGCGCGCGGTTGGCAGTGTTTCGATTTGCGTGGCGTTGAGGCTTGTTCCGAGCGTGTTCGACGACGTGTCGATCGGCGGAGCGAAACTGCCGACCGTGATGCTTTCCGTCATCGCAGGCGTGAGCACGACGTCGACCGCGGTCTCCTTGCCGAGGAGCACGGACACGGCTGCCTGCTTCTTCTGTCCGAATCCGCTCAGCGTGAATGCGACCGTGTAGCTCCCCGGCGGCAGCAGCGGAAGGCGATAGAGGCCGGCGATATCCGTCGTCGCGACGCGCGCGCCTTGCAGCGCCGGGCTTGTCGCCTCGATCGTCACGCCCGGCAGCGTGGCGCCGCTCGTGTCAGTGACGTGGCCGCTGATCGAGCCGGTGGTCTGCGCGGCGAGCGGGACCGTAGCGAGAACGAGGATCGGGAGAAATCGCCGGAGAGCGGACATGTGAGGCCTCCTTAATGATGTGCGAAAGATTTTACGCGAAACGGGTAAGGACGTTGCGCACACGCGCGAGGCCGGCCTCGATCTGCGCGGGCGAAACGGCGCCGACACTGAGCCGGAACCAGCCGGTTTCGTTCGGCAGCCCGAACGCCTGGAACGGGACGACGGCGAAACCGGCGTCGTCGAGGAGCAGCCGGCGGATCTGTTCGTTGGTGTTGATCGCGCCGCGGCCGATGAGATCGAATTGGACGGAGAGATAGATCGCGCCTTGAGGCGCGATGGCGCGAACCGGCAGGCCGTCGGCACGCATGGCGTCGATGCGGTCGAAGAGGAGATCGAGCCGCAGTTGCAGCTCGCGGATCATCGACTCGTGGAATTCGTCGATGGCGCTGCGCATGCCGAGGAACTTTGCGACGGCGATCTGCTCGGGACGCGGAGCCCACGCGCCGACGTGGCCGAGGATGTCGCGCATGCGCGCGGTGATCGGTGCGGGCGCCACGGTCCAGCCGACGCGCAGTCCAGTCGCGGCGAACGCTTTCGAAATCCCATCGACGAAAATCGTGTACGGCATCGCCTCGGGGACGAGTTGCGGCGGACTGTAATGACGCGACGCGCCGAAGGTGAGCATCCAGTAGACCTGGTCCCACAGGATCAGCAGGGCGCGTTCGCCGGTGGCGGCGCGGCGTTCGTTTTCGTCGACCACCAGCCGCGCGATGCGCTCCACTTCCTCCCGCGCCATCACGGTCCCGGCCGGATTGAGCGGCGTGCAGATGCAGATCAGGCGCGCGTCGCGGATGTGCGGCCGCAGCAGATCGGCGGTGGGAAGGAAGTTCGTTTCCGGTCCGACGGTGACTTCGACCGGCACGCCGCGCATGAAGTAGGTGTAGTGGTTATTGTTCCAGGAGGGGATTGGGTAGACGACCTTGTCGCCCGGATCGACGACGGCCGCATATGCCGCGAAGATGATCGGGCGCGCGCCGCCCGCGATCAGGACGGAGTCGAGCGGATACTTCAGGCCGAGAACGTCGTCGTAGTAGCGGACCACAGCCTGGCGCAGTTCTTTCGTTCCATCCGATGGCGGGTAGTTCGTTTCGCCGTTCGCGAACGCTTCCGCGATCAGTCCTTCGAGCACTTGCGGGATGCGGAACTCTTTCGGCGAGAAGTCGCCGACGGTGAGGTTGCAGATGTCGTGTCCGGCCTCCGCGAGGACGCGGATCTCGCCAGAGATTTTCAGGATTTCGGAGCCGGTGAGGCCGAGTGCGAGCTGCGAGAGGCTGCGGTCGTCGCAGACGGGTAGGGTGGTGGTCATCGGCGGGGGATTGTAGAGCAACTGTGATTGCTGGCTGCCTGCACATTGCGATCGCCGCCCAGCCAGGGTTAGCAGCCGGGGATCCTTCGACCGTCCTGCGCGACTGCGGCTTCGCATCCGTCGCTCCGGCGGCTCAGAGGGTGTGAGGAATCAACGATTTTCCCGTCGATCCGTTTGCGCGCGAAGGCGCGCTCGGCAATGCAGCCCCACGCTCGGCGTGGGGAAATCGATCGCGAAAGACGTCGTGGCCGCGGAGGCGGCCAATGGAAAATGCTTGCGCGGCGCGAGATCTTGTGGCGGCCGCCTGCGCGGCCGCCGATCGGGCGCGCGCGATAACCCCGCGCCGAGCGCGGGGCTGCATTGTCGAGCGCGCCTTCGCGCGCAACCGAGGCGAAATCGTCGATTT
>DATART010000423.1:0-2024 GCA_036264035.1 Thermoanaerobaculia bacterium
GAACTCGATCGACGACGCGCTCGCCGTCTCCTGCAACGTTTTCTTCGCCGACGTCGGCCTTCGCCTCGGCGTCGATCGTCTGACCCGCTTCATGACCGCTGCCGGGTTCAACGGCCAGGCAAACCTCGGCATCTTCGAGGTGCCGCTCGGAAAGATCACGGGCCCGGTCTTCAACCATTTCGAGACCGCATTCCTCGCCATCGGCCTCGAACATGAGTCGATGAACGCGCTGCACGTGGCGATGATCGCGTCGATGATGGCGAACCGCGGCCAGCTGACGACGCCGAAGTTGCTGGTGCAACGCCGCTCGATCCTCGGCGACGTCACCGCCACCGCGTCGAAGCAGGGAACGACGCGGCTGGCGTCGCAATCCGCCGCCGAAACAATGGTCCGCGCGATGGAAGCCGTTGCGACGGAAGCAAAAGGAACCGGCCGCCGCGCACCCGTGGCCGGCATCTCGCTGGCGATGAAAACCGGCACCGCCGGCGAACGCAAGAGCGGCCTCGAAGCGCTGATCCTGGCCTTCGCGCCGGTGGAGTCGCCGAGGATCGCCTTCGGAGTGATCGCCGAGGACGCCGGCCCCGCGGAGTTCGCGGGAGCAAAGATCGCCCACGATTTTCTGGAAGCGATGGCGCCGCGGTTGAAGTGACCCTGTCATTCAGAGCCGCCGGAGCTGCGCAGGCGAAGCCGAAGCAGCGCAGGACGGCGAAGAATCCCCGGTTGAAACCGCGGAAGGGCGGGGGCTGCGCCCTCTCCAAGCCGCCGCGATAAGGTGAACTGTCATTCAGAGCCGCCGGAGCTGCGCAGGCGAAGCCGCAGCAGCGCAGGACGGCGAAGAATCCCCGGCTGAAACCGCGGAAGGGCGGGGGCTGCGCCCTCTCCAAGCCGCCGCGGTTGAAGTGACCCTGTCATTCAGAGCCGCCGGAGCTGCGCAGGCGAAGCCGAAGCAGCGCAGGACGGCGAAGAATCCCCGGTTGAAACCGCGGAAGGGCGGGGGCTGCGCCATTCCAAACCGCCGAACCGGGTTAGCAGCCGGGGATCCTTCGACCGTCCTGCGCGACTCCGCGCTTCGCGCTATGTCGCTCCGGCGGCTCAGGATGACAGTCGTCCATGGCAGAATACGAACATGCCGTCCGGCCGTGACAGACGTCGTTCCGAGCGATTTCCGACGGCGTCGATTCCGGTGCAGCTTTCCGACATCGACTGCGAGTTGATCGACCTCAGTCTGAGCGGCGCGGCGGTCATCCATCGCTCGCCGATCAACGCCGGGGCGCCGGCCACGCTGGTCTTTCCGAGTTACGGCGGCATTTACATCCCATGCAAAGTTCTGCGTTCGCTGGTGCAGGTTCGGCGATCGGACGACGGACCGGAGTACGTGTTTCGTTCCGCGATTTCATTCGCCGACATGGAGCCGGAGCAGCGCGATCCATTGCGCGAGTTCCTGCAGATCCAGATCGCGCGGTTGAAAGAGAAACAGGACGAAGCGGCAGCCGCGAATCTGTAACTTACTTCGTCGCGCCGTACTCGCTGAACATCCCGAACTCCACGTGGCGATTTACGTCACTGAATCCGGCGCCGCGGAGCGCGTCGAGGATGACCGAGGGGCGTACGCAATCGCGCGTCGTGGCCCAGTAGTAGGCGAGCATCCGTCCGACCTTTCGATCGCGCGCGATGACGGTCGCCAGCGCGGGGACGATCCCGCCCATGTACGCGCCGAGGAACGTGCGGGCGGCGCGCGATTCGGGAGCGGTAATTTCGAGGATCAGCATCCGGCCGCCGGGACGGAGGACGCGGCGGCACTCGCGGAAGACGGTCTCGAGATCGGCGAAGTGGCGCATCGCGAAGCCGATGCTGATCATGTCGAACGATTCATCGCGGAAGGGAAGGCGTTCGCCGCCGCCTTCGATGAGCGGGAACCGCGCCTTGGCGCGGCCGGCCATCAGCATTCCGATCGACGGATCGATACCGACGATCGCGTTCGCATCGCCGGTGATCGTCTTTGCCGCGCGCGCGACGACGCCGAT
>DATART010000447.1:0-8383 GCA_036264035.1 Thermoanaerobaculia bacterium
CCGCAGTGAATGGAGTCGCCGCGCTGGGCAAACCGAGGAGTGATGCGGGCGTAGTCGGGGCGCGGGGCGTAGACGATTTCGATCGGAACTTCGCCGTCAACGACTTCGATGCGGCGCAGCAGTTGGCGGAACGGCGTCAGCGTGGTCCGCTTTTCATCCTCGGTCATGACCGGCATCAGATCGAGCAGCTTTGCAGTGCCCGATTTCGTCATGAACGTCGTCTCGATGACGTTGGTGCCGTCGAGATAGCGTCGTTGCGATTCGTGTTCGATGGCGGGATTGATGGCGAAGAAGCCGCCCTTGTCGACGTCGAGCAGCCGTCCGAAGATCGACGGCGAATCGAAGCGCGGCCAGCAGAGCCAGTCGATGGAGCCGCCGCGCGAGACGAGCGCCACCGAGCGCGTGCAGCCGATGGCGGCGTAGTCGGCGATGCGGACGGGGTCGGGCACTCAGTGCAATTGTACGGATCGAAAGGCTTCTCACCACAAAGACACAAAGAGCACGAAGAGAACTTCTTTGTGTCCTTTGTGGCTTTGTGGTGAGAAGCCTTTTCACGCATGATTCGCGCGATGCTCCGCGTGACCGAGATCTTCCACAGCATTCAGGGCGAGTCGACGCATGCCGGGCGGCCGTGCGTCTTCGTGCGGCTGGCGGGTTGCAATCTACGCTGCCGTTGGTGCGACTCCGAATACACGTTCACGGGCGGGGAGAAGATTTCGATCGAGGACGTCATCGCACGCGTGAAGAGTTACGGTTGCGAACTCGTCGAAGTCACCGGAGGCGAGCCGCTGGCGCAGAAGGAGGCGTTCGATCTGATCGCGCGGCTCTGCGATGATGGTTTCGAAGTGCTGATCGAGACGTCCGGATCGATCGACATCGAACCGGTCGACCGCCGCGCGAAGATCATCCTCGATGTCAAATGTCCCGGATCTGGTGAAGTGGAGAAAAACTACTGGCCGAATCTCGAGACGCTTCGCCCGCACGACGAGATCAAGTTCGTCATCGCCGACCAGGCAGACTACGAATGGGCGCGCGGCGTGATCGAGCAGCGCAAGCTGGCCGGACGCACGATCCTTTTTTCGCCCGTCTGGGGCGCTCTCGATCTGAAAACGCTGGCAGAGATGATGCTCGCCGACCGCGTACCGGCGCGGCTGCAGACGCAATTGCACAAACACATCTGGGGCGCGGACGTGAAGGGAGTCTGATGAACAAACCGACACTCGACCATATCGGCATCGCGGTGAAGTCGCTCGATGCCGCGAAGATTTACGAAGTGCTCGGACTCACCGTCGATCACGTCGAGACCGTGACGACGCAGGGCGTGCGGACCGCTTTTCTATCCGCGGGCGATGCGAACCTGGAGCTACTCGAGCCGACCGGTCCCGATTCGACCGTAGCGAAATTCATCGAGAAACGCGGCGAAGGGATCCACCACATCTGCTTTCGCGTCGACGACATCGAAGCCCACCTCGGCCGCCTCAAATCCCTCGGCTACCGCCTCATCAACGAGGCGCCCGTGCCGGGCGCGCACGGCTGCCGCGTGGCCTTTCTCCATCCCGCCGCGGGCAACGGCGTGCTGATCGAACTGAGCGAAAAATCATGATCGAAGGCTTCGCGCCGTCCGCGCTGATCATTCTCAACCTCGTCAATCCGAAGGAGAAGTTCTTCGGCGTGCTGAGCGCGCTCTCCCCCGCCGGCGTGACGATGCGCGGCATCAACCTCGACTCATTCGAAGACTGGATCCACCAGATCGCCCGCAACGAGGAGCCCGACCTCGACCTGATCACGATGTTCGTCCCGCTCTTCCGCGTGGAACGAATCTTTCTCGACGAACCGTCGGGGTCGGTCAAGTCCTACGGTCAGCGCTTCGAGCAGGTTGCCGGAGTGCCGCTTCGCACATTCCTCGGCATGGACAACGAAAGCGCGGAGCATTAAGGCTGACAGCGTGAGAGGTTGTGAGGACCACGAACGCGACGTTGGGTTGCGCGCGAAGGCGTGCTCGACAATGCAGCCCCGCGCTCGGCGCGGGGACACGAGCGTGGACGACGTTCGTGGCCGCGGAGGCGGCCACTGGAAAATGCTCGCGCGGCGCGAGACTTGTGGCGGCCGCCTCCGCGGCCGCCGAACCGTGCGCGCGTCCCAGCCCCGCGCCGAGCGCGGGGCTGCATTGTTGAGCGGGCCTTCGCGCGCAACCGGTTCGAACGCGAAGATCGTTGAATTCTCACAGCCTCTGAGTCGCCGATACCCCGCGAGAACCTGAGGAGGTCGAAGGGAGTAGCACGCACATTTTTTGCTTCTGGCGCAAAGCGGAGGTTTCTGCCATGAAGTGGATGCGCGTTGTTTTCCTTCTCATCTGCATCACCGCTGTTCCGATGTTTGCTGCCGACCGTACCTTCGATCTCACCGGCTGGGCGGCCTGGGTCGATCCGAACAGCAGCGGCACGTTCAATTCCGCGGCGCCGAATCAGCCGTTCAACGTCAACTTCAACGGCAAGCTCGGATATGGAATCGGGGCGAATATCTTTTTTGGCAATCACGTGTCGGCGGCGTTCGACGTCGTGCAGGTCCGGCCCGAGGCGACCATCCGGCCGCGCCCGGTCGGAGGCGGGGGAGTGTTCACCAACGGTTTCCGCATGACGCCGATGACGGGCGTGCTGCAGTGGCACTTCGCTCCGAGCGGCTTCATCGATCCGTATGTTGGCGCGGGCGGAGCCTATGTCCTGTTCGAAAAGGCCAATGTCTTCGGCACGCCGAACCTCAGCCACATCAACTTCAAGGACGACGTCGGCTTCGTGGTCAACGGCGGCGTCTCCTTCCGCCTCACGCGCATGCTGGCGTTGACCGCGGATGGTAAGTACGTGCCGGTAAAGTCGTCGGCCACGGCGGTGTACACGAACGGGACGACCACGACGAAAGTGAAGATCAATCCGGTGATTTTCTCGGGCGGATTGTCGCTGCGTTTCTAGGCGCCGGCGCGCGTCGGACGCGGATTTGTAGCGGCGCGGATGGCCATCCGCGCCGCTCCTTCCACCGGCGTATGCGCGGGCGGCACGATACGGGCCCGCGGCGCGCCCGCGAGAACGGCGCGGCGCATCGGCGCGAGCAGCGTCTCCCCGGCGTTGAACGCTCCGCCGACGTAGGCGACGGGAAAGTCGATCGACGTCAGTCCGATCCGCTGCGCGACCGCGAGGACGGCCGCGGCCAGCTCGCCGCCGGCGCGCTCGACGATCTCGTGCGCCGGCGCGTCGCCATTCTCAGCTGCGTCGATCACGAGCTTGCCGACGCGGGCGATGTCGTCGGCATGCGTCGTCGTGGCATAAACGAAGCGCGGCAGGTCGGACGGCGCCATGTCGTAGTCACGCTTCAGCAGTTCGGTCATGAGCGTGGCCGGACCGCGGCCGTCGTACGCGCGCAGCACCGCCGCCAGTCCGGCGCGGGCGATGGCGAAGCCGCTTCCCTCGTCACCCACCAGCGGCCCCCAGCCGCCGGCGCGCGCTTCGTCGCCAGCGTCGTTGCGTCCGACGCAAACCGAGCCGGTGCCGGCGATCACGACTACGCCTGCGCCGAAACCGATCGCTCCGCTGAGGGCGATGCGCGCGTCGTTGTCGACCGTAAAGTTGCCGCGCGGAAAGAAGACGCTGAGCGAGTCGACGACCTCCTGCCGGTGGGCCGGGTGGTCTGCGCCCGCGATGCCGCAATAGGTCCAGGTGATCTCGCGGCTGGCCACGTCGGCGGCGACGAGCGCCTTGTTGACGGCTCGCTCGATGTTACGCGCCGCCGTCTCGATCCCGACGCGCAGATGATTCGACGGACCGGCCAGGCCGTCGCCGAGCGCGCGGCCGGTATCGTCCGTGACGAGCGCTGCGGTTTTCGACGCGCCGCCGTCGACGCCAAGGTAGTACGCCATGCGGAAGAGTCTTGTACCGCAAGTGCGATGCCTGATGCGTCGGGACTGCACTTTGCAGAAATCGGTGCGGGCTGCGCCTTCGCGCGGCTGAATTCTGATTCCAAGGAGACGTACATGAAATCGAAACGTGTATTGATGATTGCCGCGCTGGCCGTGGTCGCGCTGTTCCTGATCGCCGCCGCCGGCTGCAAGACGAGCGGCATGGCGGTGACTTCGCGCGGTCAGCTGCTGAAGCTGGACATCAACCACCCCAAGGACCTCCCGGAACGCGGTGAGGACAATCTGGACATCGTCCTCGGCAGCCGCGGCGTGAACAGCGTCCGCGACGTCCTGCTCGACGTGGAATTGCCGCCGCAACTCATCGTCCTCGATGAAACGCACGAGCGCGGCGTGACCATGACCAACGATCCCGGCTCGAACGTCTATCACTACACCTTCGGCAACCTGCAGCCAGCCGAGAGCTCCACGATCCGCTACAAGGTCCGCACCTCGTTCGGCACCATGTCGCAGAGCGATAGCGTGAAAGCTACGGCGTGGCAGCGCGACCTTCCCGGCGATAAGCTCGTCGAGACAGCGCTGATCAAGCTGCGACAGTAGGCGCGCGTTGCGTTCGGACCTTCGGTGCTTCCTATCGTCACTAACTTCGGCTACGGTGGCAAGCAGTGGAAGCGCCGAAGGTCTACCTCGAATCGAGCGTCATCAGCTATCTCGCTGCGCGTGACCGTCCGGGACGCGACATCATCGCAACGGCACATCAGCAGATCACTCGCGAGTGGTGGGAACGGCGCCGCAAGAATTTTGAGCTTTACGTTTCCGTCGAGGTCCTGAACGAGATCCGCCGCGGAAACGTCGACGCGGCGGCACTCCGGCTCGCGTACGTAGCCTCACTTCCGATTCTCGAGGCGGATGATCAGGCTCGAAGTCTGGCAGCGGAGATACTCCGCACGGCAGCGCTGCCCTCGAAAGCGGCGGCCGATGCGGCGCACATCGCGATCGCGACAGTCAACGGCATGGACTTCCTGCTGACGTGGAATTGCACGCACATCGCGAACGGTATCGTTCAACGAGCAGTCAGCCGGATCAGTCGCGAAATGGGATTGGAGCCGCCGACGATTGTTACGCCCGAAGAACTCATGACGGAGACTTGAACATGCCTGAAGATCAAATCGTGGAAGAGACGCGCAAGCTGCGCCAGGAAATGATGGACGAAGCGGGAACCACTCTCGACGACCTGTTTATCTATCTCCAGAAGGACCAACAGACCTATCAGGATCGCCTGGTGCGCCTTCCGCCGAGGAAGGCAATTCCGGCTGCAACTCGATAACTTTCCTGCGGCACCACACCCGCATAATGCCGCCGCATGGACGTTGATCAGCCGCCACATCACGACATTCACATCCCTCCCAAGCCGCGCGAGGCGCTCGAAGACCGCAAGCTGCTCGACCGCCCCACGCGGCACGAAGTTCTGCAGAGTGAATCGTGGCGCGTGCTGCGGATCACGAGCGAGTTCGTGGCCGGCTTCGATCATCTGGCCGAGGTCTATCCGGCGGTCACGATCTTCGGATCGGCGCGGACGCAGCTGGCGAACGACTACTACGGCGCGGCGGTGAAGACCGCGGAGCTGATCGGGAAGGCCGGCTTCGCGGTCATCACCGGCGGCGGTCCGGGGATCATGGAAGCCGCCAACAAGGGCGCGCGCCAGGCTGGCGCGCTGTCGATCGGCTGCAACATCGAGCTGCCGTTCGAACAGAAGATCAACGAATTCGTCGACAAGGCCATGACCTTCCGCTACTTCTTCGTCCGGAAGACGATGTTCGTGAAGTACTCCGAGGCCTTCATCACCTTTCCGGGCGGCTTCGGAACGCTGGACGAGTTGATGGGCGCATTGACACTCATCCAGACCAAGAAGATCACCAACTTCCCCGTGATTCTCTACGGTAGCGAATACTGGGGCGGTCTGATCGACTGGCTGCGCAAGTCGGTGCTGGCGGCGAACAACATCACCGCGGAAGACGTCGACAGCCTGCATCTGGTCGACGACCCGAAGCGGGTCTGCGAGATCGTCTGCGAGTTTCACGATCAGGCGCTGGTCACGAACAAAGATGAGGATGAAGTGACGCCGCCGCCGCGTCCGCGGCATTCGGACTGACAAATGGCTCTCTGCTTGCAGTTATTTGCAAGTGAAAGGAGAGACCAGAATGCGTATTCAGCAGACGGATCGAATCCTCAAAGACGCCCGAATCGCTCGTAACAGCCAGCAGGCTCAGGAGCAGAACCGCGGCGGGATGTGGCAGCGTACATGGCACTCGCTGACTCACATTTTCAAACGTTCGTAATTGCATGGCGAGGCGTCGGCTACGGCGCCTCGCTCTCTTCTGCTTCTTCGATGGCAGGCATCTGCGTCTGCACGATCACCCAGCGGACGCGGAACCGTTCAGCATCGAGAACTTCGATCGACAGATCGCCAAGCTCCGTGCGGTCGCCGGGCACGACTTCGCGTCCCAACCTCGCCGCCACATAACCGCCGATCGTCTCCTCGGCCGGCTCGCCGACGTCGACTTTCAACCGGTCGGCGAGATCCTCGATCAGGTAGTCGCCGCGCACGCGATACCGTCCGTTTCCGAGCGGTTCGATCTCCGGCCGCTCGCGGTCGAACTCGTCCTGAATCTGTCCGAACAGCTCCTCGGTGATGTTCTCGAGCGACACGATTCCCGACGCGCCGCCGTACTCGTCGAGCACGATAGCCATGTGCGTCTTGTGCTCGATGAACTGCGACAACAGCGCTTCGACCGTCGAGTTTTCGGGGATGAAAAGGACGTCGCGCTTCAGCTCCATCATCGTCCGCCCAGGTCCGCGAAGCTGCGCCAGGAAGAGATCCTTCACGTGAATGAGTCCGATGGTCTGATCGAGCGAGCCGTCGCACAGCGGATAGCGCGTGTGGCGCGTGGTGCGGATGATCTCGAGATTTTCCTCGATCGATTTCAGCGTGGACAGGACCGAAACGTCGGTGCGCGGCACCATGATCTGGCGCGCCGTCCGTTTCGAAAACTGGAAAACGCCTTCGATGATCTCGCGGTTCTCCTCCGACAGGATCCCGGCCTTCTCCGAGTGCGCGAGGATGAGCCGCAACTCCTCCTGCGAGTGCACCATCTCCGTGTCGCTGGCGGGCTTAATGCCGACCAGACGCAGAACGCGGTTCGTGGTCCGGTTGAGCATCCAGATGATCGGAAACATCAGCACGTAAAACGCGCGCAGCAGATGCGCCGACCAAAGCGCGGTGCCGAGGGTCTTGTCGATGGCGAGGTACTTGGGGCCGAGTTCGCCCATGATGATGTGCAGCGAGGAAATGACGACGAACGCGGCCGACGCGGCGATCGTGTGCGCGACGGCGAGGCTGTACACGCCGAAGAAGGCCAGCCGCGGCTGGATCAACGCCGCAAACGCAGGTTCGCCGACCCACCCGAGCGCCAGCGAGGCGAGGGTGACGCCGAGCTGTGTCGCAGAAAGATAGCTATCGAGCTTCTTGATGATTCGCCGCGCCATGCGCGCGCGCGAGCTGCCCTCGGCGGCCATCTCGGCGAGCTGCGTCGGCCGCACTTTGATGATCGCGAATTCCGCAGCAACGAAGAATCCGTTCGCGATGATGAACAGCAGGGCGAGAAGCAAATACCAGCTTGGCATGCTCACCGAGCGCGAAGGGCCGTCGCGCTACGAGATGGAGGGACGTCCATGGAAGCGCGGGATTGTATCAAGTTGTCATCCAGAGTCGCCGAAGCTGCGTAGCCGCAGGCGAAGCAGCGTAGGACGACGAAGGATCCCCGGCTGATAACCGCTGTACTTTCGGTCACCCGCCCACCGGGGTTAACAGCCGGGGATCCTTCGACCGTCCTCCGCCGGTCGCGCTTCGCGCTCCTCGGCTGCGGCGGCTCAGGATGACAACTCGGATGACAACTTGGATGACAACTCGGATGACAACTTGACCACCTCATCCAACGTCCGCCAGAACCGCGGATACGACTTCGATACCACCTGCTCGTTCGCAATGGTCACATTCCCTCGCGCGAGGCCGGCGATGGCGAAGGACATGGCGATGCGGTGGTCGTTGTGCGTTTCGATCGTGACGGGATCGGAGGACCAGCCGGGTTGGATAAGCAGAGAGTCGGGGCGCTCGTCGACGGTGGCTCCGAGGCGGCGCAGCTCGGAGGTAATCGTGGCAAGGCGGTCGGATTCTTTGACGCGCAGGTTGGCTACGTTCACGATCTCGACCGGCGACGACGCCAGCGGCGCGATCGCGGCGAGCGTCGGGACGATGTCGGGCGAGGAGTTGCAGTCGAAGCGGCCACCGCGCAATTCGTTCGTACCGGTGACGGTGATTGCATCGTCATCGAAAAAAACCTCGCAGCCCATGGAGCGCAGGACGTCGAGGAATGCCGCATCGCCTTGCGCGCTCGGATGCGCCAGGCCGCGTACCCGCAC
>DATART010000467.1:0-2820 GCA_036264035.1 Thermoanaerobaculia bacterium
TCCAGATCATGAGCGACGAGCCGCAGATGAAGGCGGCCAGCGGGCCGCCGATTTTCCACATCAGCCAGAGAAGAAAAAGGAATGCGATCAGCGATGGGAGGACGAAGGCCCAGGTCGAGTAGACGCCGAGCGGAAAGGTGAGGAGGTCGATCAGCCAGAAGTGGATGGGCGGCTTGTGTGTGAACGGCGTGCCGTTGAGCGTCGGCAGGAAGAATGCGCCGGTAGCGCGCATCTCGCGGACGACCTGGCCGTACTTGGTTTCATCGCCGACGAAGAGGTCGCGCTGCATCGGGGTGATGAACGCGCCGGCGATGAGGAAGAGAACTGCGATTTTTTGCATCTGCGGAAAAGCATTATCCGCAGATGACGCAGATGTACGCAGACAAAAAACAAAAAGGCCGCGGAACCCGCGACCTTCGTTGATCAGGTGCGCTCGTCGTTTCCGCTACGCCATCGCGTTCGATGTTTCGTAGGAGCGGATCCGGGCGGCCATCTGGTCCTTCAACTGGAGTTTTCGCTTCTTCAACGTTTTCTCTTCGAGCTCTTCATCGATGGAGACCTCGTTTTTCGTTGTGAGCTCGCCGAGGCGCGACTCGCACGCGTGGTGCTCGTCCAGCCACTGGCGAAACTCATTGTCTTCGGTGCTGAGAATCCGTTGAATGTCAGCGATTTGATTCGACATCCTCTATCCTCCTTCGAAGTACCTTCGCCCGGAAATTGTAGCACTCCGCCTGCCAGCTTTCGACCACCCTAAGTGGCGCGTTTGCAGCCTCTTGGGGCCGGAATGCCACGTTCCTTTCCATCGGCTCCGGCTTTGCACTACCATCGCGCCGATGCCGAAAATGCCATGGGCGCCGGAGGGATGGCTGTTCCTGATTCCGGTTCTGATCCTCACCGCGCTGGCGCTCCTTCTCCAGTACACGGTCGCCGCGATCGTCCTCGGGCTCCTCGCGCTTTTCCTCATAAACTTCTTTCGCGACCCGCGCCGCACCGGCTCGGAACATCATGTTGACGTGCTCTCGCCCGCCGACGGCACCGTCGTGGCGATCAAGGACGTTGCGGATGGCGATATCTGGCCGGGCCTGACGAAGCAGGTGAGCATCTTCATGTCCGTGTTCGACGTGCACGTCAACCGCGCGCCGATCACAGGGAAGATCATTCACTACCGCTACAACCCGGGAAAGAAGATCGCGGCGTTTGCGGAAAAGTCGTCGACGGAGAACGAGCAGAATCTGATCGTGGTCGAGGACAAGCACGGGGCGAAGCTGGCGTTCAAGCAGATCGCCGGCCTGCTGGCGCGCCGCATCGTGTTCGACAAGAAAGAGGGCGATGAGGTCGTGCGCGGCGAACGGGTCGGCATGATCAAGTTCGGCTCGCGTGTCGACATGTTCTTCCCCGCGGATGCCGTCATCAAAGTCGGGATGCGCGACAAGGTGAAGGTCGGCCTGACCATCGTGGCCGAGCTCGGAGCGAAGTGATGCAGCGGCCGGATGTCCGCAAGAACCTCCGCCGCGGCGTCTACATCGTGCCGACGCTCTTCACGATCCTCAACATCTTCTTCGGCTTCCGGTCGATCGTGAACAGCCTTCGCGCGCGCGAGGCGATGACGGCGGGGCGGCCCGACCTGGCCATCGCCGCGTTCGAGATCGCCTGCGTATCACTGCTGATCGCGGCGATCTTCGATACGTTCGACGGCATGATCGCGCGGCAGCTCGGTGCGACGAGCGAGTTCGGCAAGGAGTACGACTCGCTCGCGGACGTGGTGACGTTTGGGACCGCGCCGGCGGTGCTCGTGTATGCGTGGGGGCTGCATCCGCTCGGCAAACTGGGCGTCGGCATCGCCTTTCTTTTCCTTGTCAGCGTGTCGCTGCGCCTGGCGCGATTCAACGTGATGACGGGTAAGACCGACTACCGCTACTTCGTCGGATTGCCGAGTCCTGCCGGCGCGCTGACGATCGCCGCGCTGATCTGGTACGCGCCGGCGCCGGTGCTCGACCGCCGCTTCTCGCTGGTCATCCTGGTGCTGACGGCGTGTACAGCCTTCGCGATGGTCTCGCCGATCCGGTGGCGCGCGCAGAAGGGACTCCATTTCCATCAGGGCCGTTCGCTGATGTACATCGTGGTCATTGCCGCGATCATTGCCATCGCCTTCGCCTGGCCGCGCCAGGTCGGCGTCGTGTTCGCCATTTCCTATCTCGCGTCGGGTCCGCTGATGCGGCTCTGGTCGATCGCGTTTCCGTCGCGCAAGGCGTACGACGTGCTACAAGTCCCGCCGCAATGATCGGTCCGAAATCCGCCGCGGGTTATCGCCTCGGCATCGTCAATCCGCTCACGCTCGTCGGCACCGAAATCCAATCGATTCTGCGCGAGCGTGCTTTTCCTTTCGACAAGATCGTGCTCCTCGATAGCACCGGAAGCGCAGCCGGCTCACTGACCGCGATCGGCGACGAAGCCGCAGTAGTCTTGCCGGTTTCCGACGACGAGCTGGAAGACTGCGACATCGTTTTTTTCTGTGGTGCCGCCGAGGGAAATCGGGAATGGATCGAGCGCTATGACGAAGACACGTTCGTCGCCATCGATCTGTCGCAGCCGTCGACGGTGGATGGGAAGTTGGCCGTGGCCGGTGTGAACCTCGAGGAGCTCACCTCGAACGATCGCCTCATCGTCTCGCCGCACCCGGTGGCGATTCCGATCGCGCTCATCCTTCATCAGATCGAGATGCTCAGCCGCGTGGAGATTTGCACGGCGACGGTCGTGCAGCCTGCGTCGACGTTCGAGCAGCTCGGCGTCGAAGAGTTGGCGAAGCAGACCATCAGCGTG
>DATART010000477.1:0-2898 GCA_036264035.1 Thermoanaerobaculia bacterium
CTCCATCGTCTCTTTCACGATTCCCGCCACGTCCGCGGCCCGCGCTTCGGGAACCTCAATCACGATTTCGTCGTGGACCGTGAGGAGCATCGGGGCCTTGTCATCCAACCGTTTGTCGAGCGCGATCATGGCCAGCTTGAGAATGTCCGCGGCCGTGCCCTGAATCGGCGCGTTCGTGGCCATCCGCTCCGCGTTGCCGCGCACCGTGAACGACTTGTTGTGGATTTCCGGGATGTAGCGCACGCGGCCGAACAGCGTCGTCACCTTGCCGCTGCGGCGCGCCTCGTCCAGCGTGCGATCGAGATACCCCTGAATCTTCGGATAGCGCGCGAAGTAGGCGTCGATGAAATCCTTCGCCTGCCCGGTGGGGATGTTCAGCTCATTCGACAGGCGGAACGCCGACATGCCGTACAACACACCGAAGTTGATCGTCTTCGCAGCGCGGCGCTGATCGTGCGTGAGCTCGTCCTCGGCGACATTGAACATCTTCGAGGCAGTGGCGCGATGAATGTCGGCGCCGCGCTGGAACGTCTCGATCAGTTCGGCGTCCTGCGAGATGTGCGCGAGGATGCGCAGCTCGACCTGGGAGTAGTCGGCGGCCAGCAAAACATTGCCCTCGTCGGCGATGAAGGCCTTGCGGATCTCGCGTCCCAGCTCCGTGCGGATGGGGATGTTCTGCAGGTTCGGATCGGATGACGATAATCGTCCCGTCGCCGCCACCGCCTGATTGAATGACGTGTGGACTCGTCCATCCTTCGCCACGAGCTGCGGAAGCGAATCGATGTACGTCGATTTCAATTTGTGCAACTCGCGGTGAAGCAGAATCAGTTTCGGCACCGCGAAACCGTGGCCGGCCAGCTCCTGAAGCACCTCCACGTTGGTCGAGTACGCCTTCGTGCCTTTCGTTTTTTTTAGCACCGGGTACTGCAGTTTTTCGAAGAGGATGTGCGCGAGTTGCTGCGGCGAGTTGATGTTGAAATCCGTCCCCGCCTCGGCGTAAATCTCTTTCTCGAGTTGCGCCAGTTGCAGCGCCATCTTCGCGGACATCTCGTGCAGCAGCGCAACGTCGATGCGGATGCCGCGCGCTTCCATCCGTTGCAGGACGGGGATGAGCGGCAGCTCGATGCGGTCGTAGATGTCGACGAGCGCCGGATCGCGTTGCAGCTCCGTCGTCAGCATCTCCTTCAGCGCGACAGTGACGTCCGACTTTTCGCCTAGGTACTGCTGGTAGGGCGAGAGGGCGGTGGCGCCGATCTCATGATCGAGCGCGAAGAGCGGCGCGGTCTTGGCGACGTCCTTTCGCGACGCCACGTCGCGTTTCAACCAGGCGCGCGCGACGTTGCTGAACGCGTGGCTCGGCAGCCCGGGATTGTTCACGTACGACATGATCATCGTGTCGGAGAATCGCGCGGGCAGCGGCCAGCCGTTCGCAGCGAGACGACGCAGCTGCAGCTTGATGTCATGTGCGACGAAGAGGCGATCGGACCGCAGCAGCGTTTGCAGCGCCTCCCGCAGTTCGTTCGTGCCGCCGAGCGAACTCGCGATCGGGACGATGAGCGATTCGGCTTGTTTGATTGAAAGCGCCGCCGCGAACAGTTCATCGTGTCCTTCCGGCGTCGTCGATTCGAACCAGATCGCAACCTCAGATGCGTCGCGAACGAAATCGCTGACCTCATCCGCGCTTGCGGCAATCCGGTAATCCGTCTCGACCGGCGGCGCCTCGGGCAGAAACTCCTGCATCAGCGACGCGAACTCGAGGCGCGAGAAGACATCGTGCAGTTTTGCGCGATCGGGCTCCTGCCGCTTCAGCGTTTCGAAGTCGATGCTCTCGACGGAAAGGTCGCACTTGATGCGAGCGAGGTCGCGCGAGATGAACGCTTTGTCGCGATTCTCTTCGAGTTTCTTGCGTTGCGCCGGCTTGAGCTTGTCGAGATTCTCGTAGACGCCTTCGAGCGAGCCGTACTCGGAGATCAGTGCCTTCGCGCCCTTCTCGCCGATGCCGGGGACGCCGGGGATGTTGTCGATTGCGTCACCCCAGATGGCCATGACCTCGACGACTTTCTCCGGCGGCAGGCCGAATGTTTCTTCGACGCCTTTCGCGTCGTAGAGAACTTCGCGGCCGGTATGAAAAAGCTTGATGCCGTCGCCGACGAGTTGGAAGAAATCCTTGTCCGAGGTCGCCAGGACGACGTCGTAGCCGCGCTCTTTTGCGACGCAGGCGAGCGTGCCGAGGAGATCGTCGGCTTCCCAATCCTCAACGCCGATGACGGGGATGCGAAAGCCTTCCAACACCTCATTGACGAGCGGCAACTGGATGGCCAGATCGTCGGGCATCGGCCGGCGGTCCTTCTTGTAATCGGCGAATGCCTCGTGCCGCGTTGTGGCGCGGCCGATATCGAAGGCGACGGCGATACAGTCCGGCTCGAAATCCTTCAGCAGCTTCTTCAGCGTCTGCGTGAATCCGTAAACCGCGTTCGTGGCAAGCCCCGAGGAGTTGGTCAGGTTCCGGATCGCGAAGTACGAACGGTAGACGTTGTTAGAGCCGTCGATCAGGAAAAGGCTGGGACGTTTCGCCATGGGCGGCGCGAATTATAGGTTGCCGCTCTCGACATACGGCGCGAGCTTTGATTCAACGGGCCGGAGCGCTGGCGTCCTCGCCGGCTGGCCCGGCTGCGTCTCGCTGCCGAACCGCCAAACCCTCAAATTTTGCTGGTCACGCAACGCCGGCGCAAGCCTCACATTCGGCAGCGAGTACGCAGCCGAGCCAGCCGGCCGACGCCAGCGTTCCGACCGCGATGCAACGTCTAATTCTCGATCGTCTCGACGTACGGCGAGAGCTTTTCGCGCACGGCCTCGGGCACCGAAGTCGGCTTGAATTCGCCCCGTTTCACGGCCACA
>DATART010000047.1:0-7186 GCA_036264035.1 Thermoanaerobaculia bacterium
GCGGCGGCCCTGCAGCAATCCACACTGCGCGACGCCTGCTAATTTGGACACGTCTTGGCACAGACACTCTTGTCTGTGCTTGTGAAGCCGCGCGATTTGAAACGTTCAGCGCAAGCCTCCCATCGCACAGACAGGAGTGTCTGTGCCACATGATCAAAGCAACCCCTCGCGCTCCAGTTCATTACTCAACGTCCGCGCATCGACAAACTGAAACGCGCGCATCCCGATCGCGCGTGCTGCGTGGACGTTCTCGATCAGGTCATCGATGAAGATCGTGTTCTGCGCCGTTGCGCCGATCGCCTGCAGCGCCAACCGGAAAATATCGGGATCGGGCTTGGCCACTTTCAGCCGGTGCGAAAAGACGAACGGATCGTCTTTGTGAAAGATCGCGGCGAACTGCGTCGGGATCAGTTCGGCGTGGATCTCATTTGAATTCGATAGAAACGCGACGCGATAGCGTGTCCGGATCCGCTCGAGCAGATCCTCGATTCCGGGTACCGTTCCGTCGAAGAAATCCGACCAGATGCGATGAAAGTCGCGGATGCTGCCGCGGTAGCCGGCGTGATCGCAAAGGAATTCATAGAACTCGTAGAACGACACGGCGCCGCGCTCCATATCGCGATACGCCCCCGGCTCCTCGAGGAGCTCGACCAGCTCGTCACGCGAAATCGATGCGTCCTCACAGACCGCCGCCAGCACGCGCTCATACGCGAGCTTGATGACTGTATTGCCGAGGTCGAAGAGGAACCAGGTGTTTTCCATGAGTTGTCGGTGATTGGTTGTCTGTTGTCGGTTATCGGTTGTCGACAACAGAGAACCGACAACAGACAACGCCAACTGCCAACTCACATCCTGAACACTCCGAACTTCGGCTCGTCGATGCGGGAGTTGTATGCGATTGAAAGCCCGAGTCCGAGGTAGGTGCGAGTGTCGGCGGGATCGATGACGCCGTCGTCCCAGAGGCGCGCGGTCGAGTAGTACGGCGACCCTTCCGTCTCGTACTTTTGCAGCACCGGATCGGCGATGGCACGCTCTTCCTCGGCGCTGAACGCCTTGCCGGCGCGCGCGAGCTGATCGCGCTTGACGGTCGTCAGCACGCCCGCGGCCTGCTCGCCCCCCATCACGCTGATGCGCGCGTTCGGCCACATCCAGAGGAAGCGCGGCGAGTAGGCGCGGCCGCACATCCCGTAGTTCCCGGCACCGAATGAGCCGCCGATGATGACCGTGAACTTCGGCACCGTTGAATTGGCGACGGCATGCACCATCTTCGCGCCATCCTTGGCGATCCCGCCGCGTTCGTACTCCTTGCCCACCATGAAGCCGGTGATGTTCTGCAGGAAGATCAGTGGAACGCGGCGCTGGTTGCACAGCTCGATGAAGTGCGTGGCCTTGAGCGCGCTCTCGGAAAAGAGCACGCCGTTGTTCGCGAGGATGCCTACTTTGTAGCCGAAGATGCGCGCGAAGCCGGTGACGATCGTCGGCGCGTAGCGCTCTTTGAACTCCTGGAACTTCGAGCCGTCGACGATGCGCGCGACGACTTCGCGCACGTCGTACGGTTTGCGGATGTCGCTCGGAATGACGCCATACAACTCTTTCGGATCGAAGGCCGGATCCTCGGCGTCGATGCGCGTTTCCGGCTCGTGCTTGTCGACGCGCAGGTTCTCGACGATGTTGCGCACGATGGCTATCGCGTCGGCATCATCCTCGGCGAAGTGATCGGCGACGCCGCTGATCCTCGTGTGCACATCCGCGCCGCCCAGATCCTGGGCAGTGACCTCCTCGCCCGTCGCCGCCTTCACCAGCGGAGGTCCGGCCAGGAAGATCGTGCCGGTGTCCTTGACGATCACGGCCTCGTCGGACATGGCCGGCACGTACGCCCCGCCCGCCGTGCACGATCCCATCACCGCGGCGATCTGCGGAATCTCGCGCGCCGACATCACCGCCTGGTTGTAGAAAATCCGCCCGAAGTGCTCGCGATCCGGAAAAACCTCTGCCTGTAACGGAAGGAAGGCGCCGCCCGAATCGACGAGGTAGATGCACGGCAGATTGTTCTGCAGCGCCACTTCCTGCGCGCGCAGATGCTTCTTCACCGTCATCGGAAAGTAGGTGCCGCCTTTGACCGTGGCGTCGTTGGCGATGATCAGGCACTCACGGCCCTGAATCCGTCCGACGCCGGTGATGATGCCGGCCGCCGGCGCGTCATCGTCGTACATGCCGTTCGCGGCCAGCGGCGAGAGTTCGAGGAACGGTGTGTGCGGATCGAGCAGCGCGGCGATGCGCTCGCGCGGCGGCATTTTCCCCTGCTCCTTGTGGCGCGCGACGTACTTCGGGCCGCCGCCCTGCCGCGCGCTTTCGACGCGGCGATTCAGCTCATCGACGAGCGTATGCAACGCCGCGGAGTTGCGCTGGAAGTCGTCGGATTTCGTGTCGAGGTGGGATTCGAGAGGTTCCATGCCGGCGCGCGCAGCCTACATGCCGCCCGCGCCGGCTGCAACCGTCGCACAGTGACATCAATTGTCGAACCACGGTTCGATCAATCTCTCTGGAGACGGCGCAACACTGCCGACCTGCACTACTGAATCAGCATTACTGAGATTCAATCCATGGATCAGTAAGTCGTCACCTTTTGATGACAGCCCATCGCATCGATGTAGTTGCCTCATCGCATCGATCTAGTTGCCCTATCGCATCGATCTAGTTGCCCTATCGCATCGATCTAGTTGCCCCATCGCATCGATCTAGTTGCCCCATCGCAGCGATCTAGTTGCCCTATCGCATCGATCTAGTTGCCCCATCGCAGCGATAAGGTTGCCCTATCTCATGGTTGTGACTGTCCTCGTCGGGGCCGTCTTTTCGCAGACAGGAGGGCGCTTGAACAGGCGAACCTGCCTTTGCGGGTCAGCGCCCGAGGGTGAACTCGGCGCGGCAACCGTCGCGAACCCAGATTCCGCGGCTGTCGTAACCCCAGGTGCGATTGAGGATGCAGGCCGTGCGGCTGATCTGGCGCGTCAGGTGAACGCCGTACTGCGTATTGACGTCGCAGCGATGGCGCGAGTTGTAATCGGACTCGCAGATGACCGTGCGCGAACGGCGGGACTCATCGCGCCGTTCCGAGTCACGATTCCGATTGATGAAAAAGTCGGCGCGGCAGCCGTTGCTGACCCAGACCGTGTGGGCTCCTTCCGTGCCCCACGTCCGCCCCAGAACGCAGTCGGTTCGGCTGATCTGACGGCGCAACTCGACGCGGCCCCAACCGTCGAAGGAGCACTCATGGCGACGACCGCGATCGGATTCACAACGGATCGTCTCTGCGAAAAGTGTGGGAGCAACGCACGAAATGAAGATGAGTAACCCGAGGACTTTGCGATTCATGAAAACCTCCCGTGTTAGTCGTTAAACATTCACCGCGCGGCGGATGGCATCGACGGCAGCCGCGGTCGGCGTCCCCGGCAAAAAAATCTCGCGGATGCCGATCTCCTTCATCCGCGGAATGTCTTTCTCCGGAATGATGCCGCCCGCGAAGACGACGATGTCCTGCGCGCTTTCATCTTTCAACAGCCGCATGATCTCGGGGAACAGAACGTTGTGCGCGCCGGAGAGGATGGACAGGCCGATGGCGTCGACGTCCTCCTGCACCGCGGCCGCGACGATCTGTTCGGGCGTCTGCCGCAGCCCCGTGTAGATCACTTCCATCCCCGCGTCGCGCAGCGCGCGGGCGATGATTTTCGCGCCGCGGTCGTGGCCGTCCAGGCCCGGCTTCGCGATCAGCACTCGTATTTTTCGGTCGCTCATGAGTCTCCCTGTCGTTGCGGCGCGGCATCGCGAAACTTCGAGAGGATCACGATGTCGTGATAGCTCCCCTCGCGATAAAAGTCGCGGCGCAGGCAACCCTCCTGCACGAATCCAAGGCCTTCCAGCACGTGCTTCGCGCGATCGTTATAGTCGAAGACGTTGATGCGCAGCTTGGTGAGGTTCATTTCGTCGAATGCAAAACGGACCAGCGTCTGGATGGAATCGCCGCCGAATCCGCGATTCCACGCCGACGGCTCGCCGATGAAAAGTCCGAACCACGCCGTCTGCGAGACCCAATCGATGTCGTGGATCGAGGCGTTGCCGATGTGTGTCCGATCGTCGCGCCGCTCGATGGCGAAGTGGCGCTCCGTCTGGCTGGCGTGCATCGCCCCTTCGAGCCATTCAATTTCGTTCTGAAACGCGATCGGATAGCGCGTTTTGAGCGTGCGGACGATGTTGGGATCGTTGATCCAGCGATAGCAGCGCTCGGCATCATCGCGCTCGAACGCACGGAGGATGACGTGCTCGCCCGCGATCATGAAGCGCCGCCGCGAGGTCTGCGGCCCGCTTTCCGCAAAATCGCGCTCGGTGCGGTTGGACATGCGGCGCGGATTATAACGGGCGGCGAACAGTGAACTTCATCACCCCGCGAGCACGACCTTCGGCCGCACTTCGACCGGCCCGCCCTCCCGCAACACGTTCGCCACTTCCCCGATCGCGATCAGCCGATCCTCGGGATTGCCGAGCGCGAGAAGGTCGGTGACCTGAACGGCGACGGACGGAGTCATGATGATTGACTGGCCGCGCATCAGTTTTCCCTGCTGGCCCCAGTCGATGCGCAGTTTCGGCAGCGGCAGCTCGACGTCGGAGAGCGACTGGAACCACGGCGGCGACAGCAGCTCTTCGACCGGCGCGTTTTCGAGCGTGTCGTACGGCAGCGCGTCGGAGATGCGGAAGTTGCCGATGGCCGTGCGGCGGAGCTCCTTGAGATGCGCCGGAATGCCCGCGGCCGCGCCGAGGTCGTGCGCAAGCGAACGGACGTAGGTTCCTGCCGAGGAGCGGATGCGGAAGCGTGCCGTCGATCCGGTCACGCTCACGATCTCGAATTCGTAGACCGTGACCGACTTCGGCGTCAGCGCCGCGACCTCCCCTTTGCGCGCCAGCTCGTACGCGCGTACGCCTCCGACTTTCTTCGCCGAGAACTGCGGCGGCATCTGTTGCAGCGGTCCGATGAATGGCGCCACGAGCGTCGGGAAGTCGAGATGCTCGACGTTTACTTCATTCTTCTCGCCGGCCGGCTCGCCTGCCGCGTCGTACGAATCTGTGGCCCAACCGAACTGGATCACGCCCTCGTATGTCTTCTCCATCCCCATCAGATACGCCTGCAGCCGCGTCGCTTTGCCGACGCAGAGCACGAGCAGGCCGGTGGCGAGCGGATCGAGAGTGCCGGTGTGCCCGACCTTCTTGATCTTCGAGCGGCGCCGGAACTTTTCGACGGCATCGTGCGAGGTAATGCCGGTTTTCTTGTCGAGGAGAAGGAGGCCGTCCACTTTGGGTTGAGGTGTCTGCATGAGCGGCGGCGAGCATAGTCGAATGCCCGTATCCTGTCGCCCATGCAGTGGACCGGCAATCTGCGCGTGCACCTTGCCTTCGAGATCCTCGGCTACCTCGCCGGTGCCGCGGTCTATGCGATCTCACGCATTCGCAGCGGAGATGTCGTCCCCGATCGCGACCGCGCGACGGTGCTGACGGGAGCTGCCCTCGGCGCAGGGATCGGAGCGCGGCTCCTGTTCGTTCTCTCGATGCCGGGCGCCGGCTTCTTCGGCGGCAAGACGGTCGTAGGCGGCCTCCTCGGCGGATTGATCGGCGTGGAGCTGGCGAAGAAATGGAAAGGCATCACCACTTCGACCGGCGACCTATTCGTCTTTCCGCTGATGACGGCGATGGCGATCGGCCGCCTCGGCTGCTTTCTGGCGGGACCTATCGACAAGACTGCCGGCCTGCCGACGTCGCTGCCGTGGGGCATCGCCATCGCCGATGGGGTGCCGCGGCATCCGGTGGCGTTGTACGAGATCGCGTTTCTGATCGCGCTGGGCATCGGGTTGAAATGGCGCGATCGCGCTCTTCGCGCAGGCGATCGATTCCGCATCTTTCTCGCGTCGTACCTGCTGTTCCGTTTCGCGGTCGACTTCCTCAAGCCCGACCCGCCGCCGATCGCACTCGGCCTGAGCGCAATTCAGTGGGCGTGTCTGGCGGGCTTGCTCTACTATTCGCTGGTCCTCACCAATGCCAACCGCAACGCGTCCTTACCTTTTCTACGACGCCGTCGTCTCGATCTGCACGACGTGCTTTCGCAAGATTGACGGCAAGGTCGTCTTCGAAGACGGCGCGGTCTTCCTGCTCAAACATTGTCCTGCGCACGGCAACGAGCGCGTGCTCGTATCTGACGACGTTGACTACTACCGCCAGTGCCGCGAGGTCTATCTCAAGCCGCCCGAGATGCCGCTGCGCCGCAACACGCCGATCCGCTGGTCGTGTCCCTACGACTGCGGCCTCTGCCCCGATCACGAGCAGCACAGTTGCGTCTCGCTGATCGAGGTGACCGACGCGTGCAATCTGCGCTGTCCGATCTGCTACGCCGGCAGCGGGCCGGAGCGGCAGCATCACCGCTCGCTGGAGTTGATCGAATCGATGCTCGATGCGGTCATCGCCAATGAAGGAGAGGCGGACGTCGTGCAGATCTCGGGCGGCGAGCCGACCATCCATCCGGATTTCTTCGCCATCCTCGATGCGGCGAAGCGCCGGCCGATCCGGCATCTGATGGTCAACACGAACGGCGTGCGCGTCGCGCGCGACGCGGAGTTCGCGAGGAAGCTGGCGAGCTACAAGCCGCTGTTCGAGATCTATCTGCAGTTCGACTCGCTGCGTCCGAAGCCGCTGGAGATTCTGCGCGGAGCCGATCTGCGCGACGTCCGGATGAAAGCGATCGAGCGGCTCAACGAGCTCGATCTTTCGACGACGCTGGTGGTCACGCTGCAACGCGGCGTCAACGACGACGAGATCGGCGAGATCCTCGACTTCGCTCTGAAACAGCCATGCGTGCGCGGCGTCACGTTCCAACCGGTGCAGGTCGCCGGACGCGTCGATGGCTATGACGACGCCGCGAACCGGCTCACCTTGTCCGAAGTACGGCGTCGCATCCTCGAGCAGTCTTCGCTCTTCCTTCCCGAGGATCTCGTTCCCGTCCCCTGCCACCCCGACGCGCTCTGCATGGGCTACGCGTTCAAGAGCGGCGATGGCGAAGTGATTCCGTTGACGTCGATGATCGGCGCCGAGACCTTAATGGATGGGCGAAATACGATCGTCCTCGAGAGCGAGCCGGGCGTGCGCGGCG
>DATART010000073.1:0-8628 GCA_036264035.1 Thermoanaerobaculia bacterium
CGCAGCGACGGGACGCGGCTGAAGATGCGGCCGCCGCCATTGTTGATGATGACGATGCGCCAGTCGATGCCGGCGTCGAGCTGAGGGACGATCCACGGCGCGTTGCTGTCGTAGATCGCGGTGAGGTCGCCGACGATGGCGACGTTCGGACGCGACGGATCGCACTGACCGAAGAAGGTCGAGAGCTGGCCGTCGATGCCATTCGCGCCGCGGTTCGCGGCGATCTCGAAACCGCGCGGCTCGCGGGCTGCGGCGAGATCCCACTCGCGGATCGGAAGCGAGTTGCCGAGGTAGACGCGGGCGTTGGGCGAAATGAATTCCGACAAGGAACGGAACATCGCCAGCTCCGACTGCGGCTCGTCGTCGAGAATCTTCGCGATGGCGGCGGCGCGCTCGCGATCATCCGCGAAGAATGCGTCGTCGCGATCGCAGCGAACGACATCGTCCGGCAACGATTCCAGCGGATGCACCTCGCCGCGGCTGCAGCCGGTGAAGGAGAGTGAGCTGAAACTGATCAGCGGCAGATCGCGGCGCGATTCATCGAGGTCGCGCCAGAAGCGCAGCGTCGGCACGTTGCCGATGCGGATCACGGAGTCGAATTTGCCGCGGCCGATCATCCGCTCGCCGGCGGTGATGATGAGATCTGCGAGATCAGGATCTTCGCGAAGTCCCGACAGCGGCTCGGCGTAAATCGGCGCGTTCAGTTTTTTTGCAAAGTCATGGACGCGCGCGCGATCATAGGGATCGAGACCGCCGACGATCAATATCGGCTGCCTGCCTGGGAACGCGGGCGTCTCGCCCGCCGGTTCATGCGGACTGCGGGCGGGACGCCAGCGTTCCCAGGAGAAACTTGCGACCTCCTCATCGATCAGCGGCTCATCGAACTCCACATTGATATGCACCACCGATCCGCGCGCGTAGACGCCGAAAATCTCCTCCTGCTCGATCGACTGCGGCGCGCCGGTGCCGCGATACCGCGCGGGACGATCGGCGGTGATCAGGATCAGCGGCGTACCGGAGTAATGCGCTTCGATCGCTGCCGGCAGGATCTCGGCGACCGCGGTGCCGGACGTCGTCACGATGGCGGCAGGACGCCCCGTCAACTTGGCGCGGCCGAGGGCGAAGAAGGCCGCGGAGCGTTCATCGACGAAGGAGTAGATGCGAAGGTCTGACTTGGCCAGAACAGCCAGCAGTGGCGCGTTGCGCGAGCCGGCGCAAACGCAGAAATCGGTCGCGCCCAGCGCGCACGCCTGCTCGATCACGCGCCGCGCTTCGGCGATGTTCGTCATGCGAATGCTTCGACGTGCGCGGTCAGGCCGAAGAGCGCCTTGACCTGCTCGCGTTTCTCTCGGAGCTCTTCGAATTCGCGCTCCACGCGGCTCTCCAGCAGCAATCCGGCGCCGGAGCCGACGCGCACCTGATCGCCATTCCACTGCACGTTGCGGATGGCCACGAGCGCAAGCGCCGAGCGGTCTTCGCGTTCCAATCCGAACGGCGCGCCGAACGTGCGCCGCTTCACGCCGCGATCCGCTTCGCGCAGCCACCGTTCGCCCGCCTCGCTGCGCGGCGAGACGCCGAGGGCGGCGGTGGGGTGGAGACGGCGAACCATGTCGGTGAAGGACATCCGCTCCGATCCGCTGCTTTCGTTGAAGAAAATCGGCGTGATGAGATGCGCGATCTTCGGCAAGCGCAAGGTGCCGAGCGGTCCGATCTCGACGTTTCCGAACGGTGCGAGGCGTCGGACGATGTCGTCGACGACGAAGCGGTGCTCACGCAACTCTTTCGGATCGCGCAGCAGTTCGTCGGCGCGCAGCACCGGCCGCGTTCCCGCCAGCGCCATCGTCCGATAGCCGCGCGATTCGGCCTGGAAAAGGAACTCCGGCGTGGCGCCGACCAGGCCGTGGTTTTGGTACGCGTAGCCGTACGCGCGCATGCCGGGCGGAAGTTGCGCGAGCCGCGCGAAGAACCAGCGCCACCATTCACCGCGTTCGGCGAAGCGTCCCGATTCGAAAATGACCGGCACGATTTTCTTGAAGTCGCCGCGCTCCATCGCCGCGTGCGCGGAATCGAAGAGTTTTGTGAAGTCATCCAACGACGCGGCCTCCCACGTCACCTGCGGCGCTCCGCAATCCTCGAATCGCGAGGCCAGTTCGTCGAACGTCGTCTCTTCCCACGATGCCGGATGCCGCCACGGATGCGGATCGTCAAGAAAAAAGTCGGCGATGAAAAACGCGGGACTCTCCGGCCGCCGGAACGGCAACTGCTCGAATGGGCCCCATCCGATGAACACCTTCCCCGGCGCAGTCTGGATGAAGGCGAAGTCGCGGTGGGTCACGAGTCCGATTTCACCACAAAGACACAAAGGACACGAAGAAAACCTCTTTGTGCCCTTTGTGTCTTTGTGGTTCAACGCCTTTCGCACCGCGTTGCTACTATGCGCGGCGTGGCAACCGATGATTACTCCGGTCCCGATCCGACGCGCATCAAGTCGATGTTCGGATCGATCGCCGGACGCTACGACCGCGCGAATACGGTCATGTCCGCCGGCGTGCATCATCTCTGGCGGCGCGCGGCGGTGCGGTGGTCCGGCGCGAACTCCGGCGATGCCGTGCTCGATTGCGCGACCGGCACGGGCGATCTGGCCATCGCGTTCAGGAAGGCGGTCGGTACCGGACGCGTCGTCGGCACCGACTTCACGCCGGAGATGATCGATCTCGCCCGGCGCAAGTCGGGCGACATCACCTTCGAAGTTGCCGACGTGACCGCGCTGCCGTTCGATGACGACTCCTTCGACATCGCCAGCATCTCCTTCGGCATTCGCAACGTCGGCGATCCGGCCAAAGGAATCGCGGAAATGGCGCGCGTCGTCCGTCGGGGCGGGCGTGTGATCGTGCTGGAGTTCGGGCAGCCGTCGAATCGCGTCGTTCACTCGCTCTACGAAAGCTATCGCCGCCACTTCCTCCCGCGGCTCGGCGGCGCCGTCACGGGCGAGCGCGGAGCCTACGAGTATCTCGAATCATCCGCCGCACGTTTTCCATGCGGCGATGAGTTTGTGGCTTTGATGCGCGGCGCGGCGACGTTCACATCGATCGACTTCCGCCCGCTGACGTTCGGGATCGCGTATCTCTACCGCGGCGTCGTCTGATCGGTGGGCGGCGGGCCGACGTACTTCGCACGCGGCCGGATCATGTCGTCCTTCGCGTACTGCTCGATGGCGTGGCCGATCCAGCCGATGCTCCGGCCGAGGGCGAAGAGCGTGAGCGGCGCGCCGCGGTCGAGTTTGAGAGCGCGCGCGAGGACGACGAGTGCGAAGTCGATCGTCGGCTTGTCGCCCGTCAGCTCCTCTCCCGCCTTTGCCACGTTGCGCGCAAATTTCACCTCGGGTGATTTTCCGAAGCGCTTCGCGAGCATCTCCATCAGCAGTGTCGCGCGCGGATCACCGTTCGCGTAGAGGCGGTGGCCGAAACCGTGGATCGGCTCGTGACGCCGCAAACGATCCGCGAGCGCTTTGCGGACGTCACGCGTGCGGCGGAGATCCTCGATCATCGACTCGACTTTTTCGCTCATTCCGCCGTGCTTCGCGCCTTCGATCGCCGTCAGTCCCGCGACAACGACCGCGTACGGACTGGAGCCGGCCGAGGCCACGCAACGCGCGGTGAACGAGGAGACGTTCAGCTCGTGATCGGCGCAGAGGATCAACGCCGCGCGCAGCAGCTCGACGACGTGGGGCGTCTTCGGGACCCAGCGTTTGTGCAGCGTTTCTTCGATGGAATCTTCCAGCTCTGCCGACTCGACGGCCACACTGGTCAACAGGTTGACGATGCGCCAGCCGGTCTGCGCGACCGCGCGCGGGCGGAGGTCATAGGCGAGTGGATCGCGCGCACCGACCAGCGGCAGCATCGACTGCGCGCGGCTGACGAATGGCAGGTCGTCGACGCTCTTGCCCCCGGCGACGACGTGCAGCGCCGTCGAGGCGAAGACGTCGGCGTCGAAGCTGCCGGTCCAGATCAGCGCCGCGACCTCTTCGACGGTGCGCGTGCGCGCCAGCTCGCAGGCGTCGTGGCCGCGGTAGTAGAGGCGATCGCCGTCGATGAGTGTAATCGCTGACTCGAGAACCGGCACACCCCAATGGAGAGCCCGCTCCGCGGTTTTTCCCGGATCGCGCCGGTGCTCGCTTCGACTTCGCAGCCCTTCCACGTCCTCGGCGGCATAACGGCGCTGATGCGGATGACCCGGCGTGGCGGCGGAGCGGATCAGCCCGCGGCTGACATATGCGTAGAGCGTCGTCCTGCTGATGCCGAGGCGTTTGGAAGCGTCATCCGACGAAAGCCACGTGACCATTGGCGGAGCATTATTGATTATCGAATCAATATTGACAACATTGATGTGCCGCTCTACGTTGCCGTCATGAACGACACCACGGTGCACAACGGATTGGAAGGCATCATCGCGGCGGAGACGTCGCTGAGCATGGTCGACGGGACGGCGGGGGAGCTGGTCATCGCCGGATTTCCGGTAGCGGAACTGGCCATGAACGCGACCTTCGAGGAGACGGCGCATCTGCTCTGGTATGGCGCGCTGCCGGATGCGGAGGAGCTTTCTTCGTTTCGAGCCGATCTAGCGCGACGGCGCGAGCTGCCCCCTGTTGCGTATGAGCTTTTGCGCGCCGCGGCGCATGAACGGACCGACAGCATGGACGCGCTGCGGATGGCTGCGGGGACAATCAGTTTGGTCGGAGCAAAGACCGATGACGACGCGGCGCGAAATCTTCTCGCGGCCTTCCCGACCATCGTCGCTGGCTACTGGCGGTTGGCGAACGCACGCGATCCAATCGCGCCGAAGCAGGACCTCGGACACGCTGCGAACTTTCTCTACATGCTGTCGGACGAGACCCCGTCTGGTGAACGCGTGCGTGGATTGGAGACGTATCTCAACACCGTCGTCGATCACGGGCTGAACGCATCCACCTTCACCGCGCGCGTCATCGCATCGACGAACTCCGATCTCGTCTCCGCCATCACCGGCGCGATCGGCGCGTTGAAAGGACCGCTGCACGGCGGCGCGCCGGGTCCGGCGCTCGATATGGTCTTCGAGATCGGCGATGCGTCGCGTGCCGAGGAGGTGCTGCGGCGGAAGATCGAATCGGGAGAGAAACTGATGGGGTTCGGGCATCGCGTCTACAAAGTGCGCGATCCGCGCGCAGATGTTCTCGCAGTCGCCGCGGAACGGATGTTCACGCGCGGCGGCGACATGGCGCTCTACGACCTCGCTCGATCCGTCGAGAAGACCGCGCTGCGTCTGCTCGAAGAGTACAAGCCGGGACGAAAGCTGCAGACGAACGTCGAGTTTTACACGGCGCTGCTGCTGCACGGACTCGATCTGGACGTGCCGCTCTTCACGCCAACGTTCGCAATCAGCCGCGTAGCGGGATGGATCGCGCACTGTTTCGAGCAGCGTCGCGCGAATCGGATCATCCGGCCGGCGTCGGTGTACGTCGGAGCTCGCGACAAGAGCTTCCATCCTGCCGCGGCGTCGAAATAGCGTCGTCGTGGTTCAAAACATCTCCCGAAAAAGACCGTATCAAATCGTCGGAGGCAAAAACGTCATGTTCGCGCTCATGGCCCTCTTCGGATTGATGATGTTCGCGGTCGTCGCAGTCGCGCTCTTCGCCGTCGCGGCGAAGCTCATCCTGCTGCCGCTACGGCTCATGCTTCTGCCGCTGAAGTTGCTCGCGCTGCCGTTCATCGCCATCGTCTTGATCGTGAAATTCGCATTTCTGATCGCGATCGTATCGATCGTCGTGGCGCTGGTGATCCCGCTGGTGATCGTGGCGCTCGTGATCGGCGCGCCGATCGCTATTGTGGCGGCGCTCACATAGAAAACGGTGCGTGGCTGGATTCTTGCGTTGGCGGAAGCCGTATGTCACAGCCCCGAGCATTGATCATCGACGATGACGACCCCATCCGCACCATGCTGTCCACGATCGTGCGGCATCAGGGTCTCAGCGTAGATACCGCGCGCGACGGCATCGAGGCCATCGAAAACCTCGACAAGGACGGCTACAGCGTGGTCCTCCTCGACCTGATGATGCCGCGCGTCGACGGCTACGCCGTTCTGGCGCACATGCGCCAGCATCAGCCCGAACTGTTGCCGCGCACCATCCTGGCCACCGCCGTTCCGCAACAGGATCTCGACCGCAACCTGAAGGATCCGGTCTACATGGTCCACACGAAGCCGTTCGATATGCAGCAGTTGATCGCCGACGTCCGTCACGTCGCGCAGCTCGACGCGGCGTAGGCCGGCCCAACCAACCCTGCCGGCCGTGCGGGCGCATAATGCGCGCGCCATGCCGCGTACGCCACACACCGAGCGCCATTTCACCGCCAGTGACACCGTTCGCGACGTCGTCATCGGCATGTCCGATGGCCTTACCGTTCCCTTCGCGCTCGCCGCAGGCTTGAGCGGCGCCGTGGCGTCGAGCGGCATCGTCGTTACCGCCGGCCTGGCCGAAATTGCCGCCGGCTCGATCGCCATGGGCCTCGGCGGATACCTCGCGGCGAAATCCGATGCCGAGCATTACGCCGCGGAGAAGCGCAAGGAAGAGCAGGAGATCATCGACATCCCGCGCGAGGAGATGCGCGAGGTGGCCGACATCTTCCGCCACTACGGCATCCCGGACGAGCATATCCGCCCGGTCGTGCAGGCGATGAGCGAGCGTCCGAAGGAATGGGTCGACTTCATGATGCGCTTCGAGCTCGGCCTGGAAACGCCCGACCCGAAACGCGCCCGCAACAGCGCCACCGTGATCGCGTTGTCGTACCTGATCGGCGGACTGATCCCGCTCGGGCCGTACATGCTGATGCGCGTCGCGCACGAGGCGCTGCTCGTCTCCGTGGTCGTGACGCTGATCGCGCTGGCGGTCTTCGGTTACGTGAAAGGCCGCTACACCGGCGCCGGGCGGTGGAAGAGCGCGCTGCAGACGACGATCGTGGGCGGCCTCGCCGCAGCGGCGGCCTACGTGATTGCAAGAGCGATTACATGAGAAAGAGAGAGACGGTTTCACGCGGAGCTCGCGGAGAGGCGGAGAAGAAGCTGGTTTTCTCCGCCTCTCCGCGCACTCCGCGTGAAACCGTTCCCCTTCACCTCGCCGCGTACTGCTTCTCGTAGTACGCCTTGAACTCCGCGCTGCGCTCCTTGATGGCACGCCACCACGGCTCGTTCTCGACATACCACTGCACGGTATTGCGAAGCGCCGCGTCGAAATCGGTCGCGCAGCGGAAGCCCATCGATTCGACTTTCGACATATCGATCGAGTACCGCCGGTCGTGTCCCTGCCGGTCGGCCACGCGCTTGATCAGCGTGTCGGGCTTCTTCGTCAGCTCCAGGATCTTCTGCGTGATCTCGCGGTTCTCGCGCTCGTTGCCGCCGCCGATGTTGTAGGTCTCGCCGTTCACGCCATGTTCGATGAGGAAATCGACCGCGGCGCAGTGATCCTCAACGTACAACCAGTCGCGGACGTTGCGTCCGTCGCCGTAGAGCGGCAGCGGCAGGTCGTCGATGGCGTTCGTGACGAAGAGCGGAATCAGCTTCTCCGGATACTGCCACGGTCCGAAATTGTTCGACGCGCGCGTGACGATGACCGGCAGGCCGTACGTCTGCGAATACGCGTACGCCATCCGGTCGCCGCCCGCTTTCGACGCGGAGTACGGATTGCGCGGATTCAGCGGATCGGTTTCCGTGAACGAGCCGCTGTCGATCGATCCATAGACCTCGTCGGTCGAGATCTGCACGAAACGCTTGAGGTTCGTTTTACGCGCCTCTTCGAGAAGGACCAGCACGCCGTGGACGTCCGTCTCGATGAACGTCCCCGCCTCCATGAGCGAGCGATCGACATGCGTCTCCGCGGCGAAGTTGACGACGACGTCGACGCCGCTTCCATCCACGCCTTGGTACGCCGCGGCCACATCCTCGGGCTTGGCGATGTCGCCGTGCAGGAAGCGATAGTTCGGCTTCCCCTCGTACTCAGCCAGATTCTCGCGAATGCCGGCATACGTCAGCTTGTCGAGGTTCACGACCTGGGCATCGTCACCGTACTTGTTGAAGAGGTAACGAACGAAATTCGATCCGATGAAACCGGCGCCGCCGGTGACGAGATAACGCATGCGCGGCGGGTTTTAGCACAGGGCTAACGTCAAAAGCGAAATGTTGAATGTTGAATGTTCAATGTTGAGTGTTAAATGAGCTTCGCATCGCCCTTCATCGCCCGTTTCTCACATTCAACATTCAACATTGAACATTGAACATTCAACATTTCGTTTTATGAACCGACCGTTCCGAACTGAACTGCGCCAACTCCTCCGCCTCGCCGGCCCTCTCGCAGCGGCCCAGGCTGGGACGCAGATCATGGGTGTCGTCGACATGGCGGTGATCGGCCGCCTCGGCGCGAGCGAGCTGGGCGCGGCCGGATTGGGCAACGGCCTCTTTTTCACCATCTCCATCCTCGGCATGGGCCTCGTCTTCGGCGTCGATCCGATGATCTCGCAAGCCTTCGGCGCGGGCGATCCGGTGCGCGCGCGGCACGTCTTGTGGCAAGGCATCTGGCTGTCGTTGGGCGTCACCATCGTGCTG
>DATART010000079.1:0-7310 GCA_036264035.1 Thermoanaerobaculia bacterium
CGTCAGCAAACGCGCATGACAAGTGTCACCTCGTCGCCGGAGGCGACACGTACGGTAGCCGGCGGTCCGAGCGTCAGCGAGCGACCGCCGGTTAAGACGGCGCGCGTGTTTTTCCGACCGCGGCAGCGGTCGCGGAGGGAATTCACGCCGCTTGGTATTTGGTACGCGACCCCATCCGGGGTCGTCATTCATCGCGACGATTTCCGGCGGTCGCTCGCTTCGCTCGGACCGCCGGCTACCGTACGAGACGCCTCCGGCGTCGTGTGTGCGTCATCCGCCACACATCGCTCCGCGATACCCTTTCCCCCGTGCCCGAGAAGATCCGCCGCTACACGCTGAAGCAGCCGGTTAAACCGCAGAAGCAGTATCGCGTCCGCTACGAGGACGAGCTCAATCAGGAGCAGCTCGATGTGGTCATGGCCGGCGAGGGACCGATGCTCGTGATCGCCGGCGCGGGGAGCGGGAAAACGCGGGCGCTCACGTATCGCGTTTCGAGGCTCATCGAAGACGGCGTCGATCCGTCGGACATCCTGCTCCTCACCTTCACCAACAAGGCCGCGCGCGAGATGCTCAGCCGCGTCGAGCAGCTCGTCACCATTGACACGCGCCGGATTTGGGGCGGCACCTTTCATTCGATCGGCAACCGGCTTTTGCGGCAGCACGCGGCGACGATCGGCTATCGATCGAGCTTCACGATTCTTGATGCCGAGGATGCCAAAGAGATGATGGAATCATCGATTTCCTCTCTTGGCATCAAGACTTTGGAGAAGCGTTTTCCGAAGGGCGACGTCCTCATCGACATCTACTCGTACCTGATCAACACGCGCACGCCGCTGGAGCTGCACCTCGAAAACAACTACCCGCATTTCGGGATTTATCGCGACGAGATGATCAACGTCTTCCGGCGCTACAAGGAGCGCAAGCAGGAAGCGAACGCCATGGATTTCGACGACCTGCTGGTGAACTGGAAGCTCCTGCTCGACGACTACCCCGAGGTCAGCGCGGCATTGAAACGGCGCTATCGATACATCCTCGTCGACGAATATCAGGACACGAACAAACTGCAGGCCGAGATCGTCGATGCGATGGCGGAGGTGCGACGGAACGTGATGGTGGTCGGCGACGACGCGCAATCGATCTACTCGTTTCGCGGCGCATCGTTCGAAAACATCATCACCTTTCCGCTGCGATTCCCCGAGGCCAAGATCTACAAGCTGGAGATTAACTACCGCTCGACGCGGCAGATCCTGAGCCTGGCCAACGCCTCGATCGCACAGAATCGCTTCCAATTTCGCAAGGAATTGCAGGCCGTCCGCGGCGACGGTCCCGACCCGGCGGTGGTCGGAGTCGACGACGTTTTCGAGCAGGCCTCGTTCATCGCGCAGCGCATCCTCGAACTTCGCGACGAAGGCGAATCGCTCGGCGACATCGCGGTGCTCTATCGCTCGCACTATCAGTCGCTGGAGCTGCAGATGGAATTGTCGCGGCGGCTGATTCCGTACGAGATCCGCTCCGGCATCCGATTCTTCGAGCAGGCCCACATCAAGGACGTGATCGCGTACCTGAAGATCGTGACGAACGCGCGCGACGAGCTGTCGTGGAAGCGCGTGATGAAGCTCTATCCGAAGGTCGGCGAGAAGACGGCGGCCGAGGTTTGGGCCAGGATCGGCACGGCGCAGAACCCGCTGGATGCGTTTCTTCGCGGGGAGTGGGGAGTGGCGGGTGGGGAGTCGGAGAAAAACGCCGGGAGCTCCCACCCCCCACCCCCTACTCCCCACTCCCCAAGAGGCGACCGCCCGAGACTCAAAAATCTTCGCGACGTCCTCGGCATCATCGGCAGCGAATCGATGCAGCACAATCCGTCCGAATCGATCCGTCTGGTCGTCGAGCGCGGCTACGCGGATTACGCGCGTGCGAAGTTCGCCAACTCACAGGCGCGCCTCGACGATCTCGAACAGCTCTCGCAATACGCGCTGCGCTACGACGATACCAATGCGTTCCTCGACGAAGTCGCGCTGGCCAATCCGATCGCCGGCGAGGACGTGGCCGTGGTCGGCCCCGAAGACGAAAAGATCGTGCTGTCGTCCGTGCATCAGGCCAAGGGGCTGGAGTGGCGCATCGTCTTCGTGATCTGGCTGGCCGACGGACGCTTCCCGTCGCAGCGCGCGCTCCGCGTCCCGGGCGGCATTGTGCGTGTGAAGCCGAAGGAGTTGCACGAGGCGTTCGAGTTGACGGACGCCTTAGTCCGAGGCAACGCCGATCTGGCCATTGAAGAAATGCCCGCGGAAATCGTCGACGACGCGGCACCTGCCGAGCACGAAATTGTCATCCCCGGCGAAGAGGAAGAGCGCCGTCTTTTCTACGTCGCGGTGACGCGCGCGAAACAGGAGCTTTATCTCGTCTTCCCGGTGATGGCGCACGATCGCGGTGGCCTGGACGTACTCATGGAACCGTCGCGCTTCATCCGTGAGCTGCCGGGCGATTCGTATGAAAAGTGGGTGATCGGGAGCGAGGAGTAAAAAACCGATTTCACCACAGAGACACAGAGGACACGGAGAATGCCTCTCTGTGTCCTCGGTGTCTCTGTGGTTCAAATCATTTGATCTTGATTAGCTCGACGTCGAACACCAGCATCCCGGCCGGCATCCCCGCCTGCCCTTTGTAGGCGAGCTTCTGCGGGATCCAGAGGCGGACTTTCTCGCCTTCGGTCATGAGCTCGAGGGCTTCGACCCATCCTGGGATCACCTGCTCCAGCGACAACTCGGCCGGTTCGCCTTTCACGATGGAGCTGTCGATCATTCTTCCGTCGGTTGTCCAGCCGCTGTAGTTGACCAAAACTTTGTCGCGTTTCCGCGGGTGCACCGTTCCGGTGCCGGGCGTGAGAATCTTGTACGCGAGGCCGGAGCTGGTCTTCGTTGCATCGGCTGGCGGCGCAGTGAGATCGGCCGGCGTTGACGGTGGATGGACGACGTCAACCAGTTGCGCGTCGACGACGAACATGTCGCCTTCTTTGATCTTGCCGGCGCCGAGGGGCGCGGGAATCCAGGCACGGCGCCGCTCGCCGGGCGTCATCTGCGCGAACATCTCGCGCATGCCCGGCAACAACTTGTACATCTCCACGAAGGTCGGGATTTCGGAGCGGGTGTAGTCGATGACGGAACCGTCGCTTGCCTTCCACACCGCGTAACGGATATGGACGAAATCGACGTCGGCCGGATGCTCGCCGGCGGTCCCCGCTTCGAGAACTTTGGACAGCAAGCCATCCGCGCTCTTCTGGGCATCCTCCGGCGGCGTCTTCAGATCCGGCGGCGGCAAAGGCTTCGTCATCGTCACGGCAGCAAAAAGGAGGGCGGCGATCATAGACTTCGCACAACATGCGCCTTCTTCTGATCTCTTCCTCGAACGTTCATGGCTACGGCTACCTCGATCATTCCGAACCGTTCATGCGCGCGTTCCTGGGCGGCGCGCGGCGCGTGGCGTTCGTACCGTTCGCTGCGCATGATCACGATGCATACACGACAAAGGTTCGCGATCGCCTGGCGCGGATGGATCTCGACGTCATCTCCATCCACGAGCTCGATCGTGCCGAGGCGATCTTCGTCGGCGGCGGCAACACGTTCCGGCTTCTGAAGACGCTGTATGACCGCGATCTTCTCACCAAGATCCGCGACCACGTCCGCGCCGGCCTGCCCTACCTCGGCACCAGCGCAGGAACGGTGATCGCCTCCCCGACGATGCAGACGACGAACGACATGCCGATCGTCGAGCCGCCATCCTTCGCCGCCCTCGGCCTCATCGACTTCCAGATCAATCCGCACTACCTCGATCCCGATCCGCAATCGACCCACCGCGGCGAAACGCGCGAGGAACGCATTCGCGAGTATCTCGAGGAGAACGAGGGTCCGGTGGTGGGATTACGCGAAGGATCAATGATCCGGGTCGAGGACGGCGCGACCACACTCCTCGGCGAGAAGACCGCGCGGCTGTTCCGACGAGGCAAAGAGCCGATCGAAGTACTTCCAGGAGTGATCGGCATCTAGCGCACACCCGTCGCGCGCGAAGGCGCGCTTGACAATCCAGCCCCGCGCTCGGCGCGGGGTTTTGGCGCGCCGTCCGGATTCGCGGCCGCGGAGGCGGCCGCCACAAGATCGCGCAATAATCCGCGGCGTCGATCCGCGCAACATTTTGTGGCGACCGCCTCCGCGGCCGCGACACATGGTCCACGCCGTGACCCCGCGCAAAGCGCGGGGCTGGATTGCCTAGCGCGCCTTCGCGCGCTGCCGATCGACACGTGCAACGGCACCTCAACATCCTTCATGAGCGCTACTGCGTCGAGGTGTAAGGCGATAGAGTTCTCCCATGCTGCCATCCGCAGAGCTCGACGAAGCGCCGGTCGCCGAGAGCGAGGAGAAAACCGACGAGCCCTCGCTGTTCCAGGTGCTTCTGCACAACGACGACTACACGACGATGGAGTTCGTGGTGTGGGTTCTCCAATCGGTTTTCAATATGCCGGAGGAGCAAGCCATCCAGGTCATGCTGAACGTGCACCTGCGCGGCGTCGGCGTGGCCGGCATCTACAGCTTCGAAGTGGCCGAGATGAAGGTCGACAAGACAATTGCTCTGGCCCGCGAGCAGGAGTTTCCCCTCCTCGCCACCATGGAGCCGGCATGACGAAATCCGGCCGCCTCGGGCACGGTTCTACTCCCCGTAAATCATGATTGCCCGCCAGCTGCAGAAGTCTTTTGAATTCGCCCTCAATGAAGCGTTGAAGCGGCGCCACGAATACGTGACGCTCGAACATCTCCTCTACGCGCTCCTCCACGACCGCGACGTGCGTGAATGCATCCGCGCCTGCGGCGGCGACGTCGACGTCCTCCGCAAGCAGCTCGACGACTTCATGAACCGCACGCTCGAGCAGCTTCCTGACGATGCCGAAGTCCAGCCGGTGCTGACGGCGATGCTCCAGAGAATCGTTCAGTACGCGCAGCTTCACGCACAGTCGTCCGGTCAGAAGGAAGTCGATACGGGACAGATGCTGGCGGCCATTTATCAGGCCGAACGCTCGCAGGCCGTCTATCTCCTTCGCAGCCAGGGCGTGAACAAACTCGACGTGCTGCAGTACCTCTCGCACGGCATCAGCAAAGACACGCCCGCGCCAAAGCCGGCCTTCGTCGGCGATGAAGAAGGCGCATCCGAGCAGACGGGCGATCCGCTCAAACTCTTCGCGGTCAATCTCAACGAGCGCGCCGAAAAGGGCGACATCGATCCGCTGATCGGCCGCGCGCCGGAGCTGGAGCGGACGGTCCAGATCCTCTGCCGGCGCCGCAAAAACAATCCGCTCTTCGTCGGCGAGCCGGGGGTCGGCAAGACCGCGATCGCCGAGGGGCTGGCGCTGAAGATTTTCCTGAAACAGGTCCCGGCCGTGCTGAAGGATGCCGTGGTCTGGTCGCTCGACATGGGCGCCGTGCTCGCGGGAACAAAGTATCGCGGCGAGTTCGAACAGCGTCTCAAGGCGGTGATTACCGCGCTGATCGCGAAGCCGGATGCGATCCTCTTCATCGACGAGATCCACACGATCGTCGGCGCCGGCGCGGTCAGCGGCGGCACGATGGACGCCTCGAACATCCTGAAGCCCGCCATCGCCTCGGGGAAGCTGCGCTGCATCGGATCGACGACGTACGCCGAGTACAAGTCATCGTTCGAACGCGACCGCGCCCTGGCCCGCCGCTTCCAGAAAATCGAGATCGGCGAACCTACCGTCGACGAGACGATCGAGATCCTGAAGGGTTTGAAGTCGTACTACGAGAAACATCACAACGTATCGTTTACCGATGACGCGCTGAAACTGGCCGCAGAGCTCTCCGCGAAGTACATGCACGATCGCCATCTGCCGGATAAGGCGATCGACGTGCTGGACGAGGCGGGATCGCGCGCAAGAATCGTTCGTACTCCGGAAATGACGGCGCCATCAATCATTGGAATCGACGACGTCGAATACGTCGTCGCGCGCATGGCCAAGATTCCGCCGCGCACGGTCGCCATCTCGGAAAAGGAACGGCTGCAAGGCCTGGACGCCGATCTGAAACGCGTCATCTACGGACAGGATCACGCCGTCGATCAGGTCGTGAACGCGATCAAGATTTCGCGCTCCGGCCTCGGGCATCCGGAGAAGCCGGTCGGCTCGTTCCTCTTCTCAGGACCGACCGGCGTCGGTAAGACCGAGCTGGCGCGACAACTGGCCGTGTCGCTCGGCGTCGAGTTCATCCGCTTCGACATGTCGGAGTACATGGAGCCGCACACGGTCTCGCGTCTCATCGGCGCGCCGCCCGGCTACGTCGGATTCGACCAGGGCGGCCTGCTCACCGACGCGATCACGAAGACGCCGTACGCCGTGCTCGTCCTGGACGAGATCGAGAAGGCGCATCCGAATCTTTTCTCGATCCTGCTGCAGGTCATGGATCACGCGACGCTGACCGACAACAACGGCAAGAAGGCCGATTTCCGCAACGTGATCCTGATCATGACCACGAACGCCGGCGCACGCGAGATGAGCGATTCGTCGATGGGCTTTGGCAACAAGAGCGGCGAAAAGGGCAAAGGCCGCGGCGCGATCGAGCGGACGTTCACCCCCGAGTTCCGCAACCGCCTCGACGCCTGGATCGCCTTCGAGCCGCTGTCGTTCGAAACGACGGAGCGCGTGGTCGACAAGTTCATCGAGGAGCTCCGCGTGCAGCTTCGCGCGAAGAACGTGACGCTCGATCTGACCGAGCCGGCGCGCGCCTGGCTCGCGAAAAACGGCTACGACCGCGCGTTCGGTGCAAGACCGATGGCGCGCCTGATCCATTCGAAGATCAAGGAACCGCTCGTCGACGCCCTCCTCTTCGGCAAGCTGCAGGACGGCGGCAACGTCGTTGTCGACGCGAGCGGGGATGCGCTAACGCTCGGATATTGAGAGTTGTTGAAGCCGCTGCCGCGTTGATCGCGCCAACGTTCCGAGCCTCACCAGCACAGACAAGAGTGTGCCGCATCAGACGTGTCCAAATTAGCAGAATGCCGTCGCCGGAGGCGACTCGTACGGTAGCCGGTGGTCCGAGCGAAGCGAGCGACCACCGGAAAATCGGCGCGGATGTTTTCGCGACCCCGGAGGGTGTCGCGTATCAAATACCAAGCGGCGTGAATTCCCTCCGCGACCGCTGCCGCGGTCGGAAAATTTCGACGCGATCGATGACCGGTGGTCGCTCGCTTCGCTCGGACCACCGGCTACCGTACGAGCCACCTCCGGTGGCTTCGTGCCGCTTCGCGGCGGCCCT
>DATART010000221.1:0-5165 GCA_036264035.1 Thermoanaerobaculia bacterium
GCGTCGAGATTTCCGACGACGAGGCCGAGAAGATCAAGAAGGTCAGGGACGCTGTCGATTACATCGACAAGCGCGCCGCCAAATCGTCGTAATCGCGCCCACCCGGCACGGACCGGCAGTCCGTGCCGTCTGCGGGATGGCTTCGCGCCGCCCGCTTCCGCAAACTCAAGAACCATGACCAAGCGCCGCGTCGTCGTCACCGGAATCGGCATGATCTCCCCGCTCGGAGTCGGCAATGAGCCGACCTGGCAGGGGCTCGTCGAAGGGCGCTCCGGCGTCGGCCCAATCACGAAATTCGACGCCAGCGCGTACGCCTGCCGCATCGCCGGCGAGGTGAAAGGGTTCAACGCCGAGGACTGGATCGAAAAGAAGGAAGTCAAGAAGTCGGATACGTTCATTCACTACGCGATCGCGGCGGCGGACATCGCGGTGAAGGACGCGCAACTCGACTGCGCGACGTGCGACGGCGACCGCCTCGGCGTCATCGTCGGCTCCGGAATCGGCGGCCTGCCGCTGATCGAGGAGATGCATACGAAACTGCTCGAACGCGGGCCGAGCCGCGTCTCGCCGTTCTTCATTCCCGGCCTGATCGTGAATCTGGCCGCCGGCCAGATCTCGATCCGCTACGGCTGCAAGGGTCCGAACTCGGCACCGGCGACGGCCTGCGCAACCGGCGCGCACGCGATCGGCGATGCGTTCAAAGTCATCCAGCGCGATGACGCCGACATCATGTTCGCCGGCGGCAGCGAGGCGGTGATTACCCCTCTCGCGCTGGCAGGCTTCGCGGCGATGCGCGCGCTTTCGACGCGCAATGACGAGCCGGAACGCGCCTCGCGTCCGTGGGACTTGAACCGCGACGGTTTCGTGATGGGCGAAGGAGCGGGCATCCTCATCCTCGAGGAAATCGAGCACGCGAAGAAACGCGGCGCGACGATCTACTGCGAGCTGACCGGCTACGGGATGTCGAGTGACGCGCACCACATTACGTCGCCGGCCGAGGATGGCAGCGGCATGATCCGCGTGATGCGTTCGGCGTTGCGCGACTCGGGACTGCACCCCGAGGACATCGACTACATCAACGCGCACGGGACGTCGACCGCCATCGGCGATCGCACGGAAACGGTCGCGATCAAGCAGGTCTTCAGCGAGTACGCATACAAAGTCGCGGTGAGCTCGACGAAGTCGATGACCGGCCACCTCCTCGGCGCCGCCGGCGGACTGGAAGCGGCCATCGCGGCGATGACCATCAAGACGAACATCCTCCCGCCGACGATCAACTACGAGACGCCCGATCCAGCCTGCGACCTCGACTTCGTCCCGAACAAAGCGCGCGAAAAGAAGGTGACGCACGTGATGTCGAACTCCTTCGGCTTCGGCGGCACCAACGCGACGCTGATTTTCTCGCGACTGGCGTAACTGTCATCCTGAGCCGCCGAAGGCACCGAGCGCGAAGCGCGGAGTGCCGTAGGACGGTCGAAGGATCCCCGGCTGTTAACCCGGGAGGGCGGGCGGCTGCGAAACTCCACACCCATACCTTTGTTACCAGCCGGGGATCCTTCGACCGTCCTACGCCGTTCCGTCGCTTCGCGACTCCACGGCTCCGGCGGCTCAGGATGACAGCGGGTATCCTTCGCGCGTTGAACGCAAAACACTTCAAGCCCGCCTGGTTCCTGCGCGGACCGCATGCGCAGACCATCTGGGGACGTCTGGCGCGGCCGCGGCGGCTGGTGAGGTTTCGGCGCGAAACGCTCTCCATGCCCGACGGCGACGAGCTGATGCTCGACCACGTCGACGCGCCGGTGCGCAATGAGCGATTCCGCTTCGTCCTGCTCCATGGTTTGGAAGGGAGCACGAACTCGGTCTACATGCAGGGACTGCTCTCCGTCATCGCGCGGCACGGCTTTGCGGCGACAGCGGTCAACTTTCGATCGTGCGCGCGTGATCCGAAACACGTCGGACGTTCGATCCCGAATCGGCGTCCGCGCTTCTATCATTCCGGAGAGACCGGCGACTTCGACTTCGTCGTCCGCACGTTACGCGCGCGCGAGCCGAATATGCGCCTGCTCGCCGTGGGCGCGTCGCTCGGCGGAAACGTCGTGCTGAAGTGGCTCGGCGAACATCCCGGTCAGACAGACGTCGCCGCCGCGGCCACGTTTTCGGTTCCGTACGACCTCGGCGCCGGATCGAAACATCTCGAGGTTGGACTCCTCCGCCGCTTCTACGTGAATCGATTTCTGGCCACGTTGAAGAAGAAGACCAGGTGGCTGGTCGCGCACTTTCCTGAGATGCGCGATCGCGTCGATCTCAAGGCGGTGATGCGCGCGAAGACGTTTCGCGATATCGATAACGCTGCCACCGCGCCGATCCATGGATTCCGCGACGCCGACGATTATTACGCGCGCTCCAGTTCCATCCACTTCCTCGGCGCGATCACGACGCCGACGCTTTGCCTCAGCGCTGCCGACGATCCGTTTCTTCCGCGCGAGGTACTTGAAAAAGCGCAGGCTGTGGCGTCGCCGTCGGTCGAATTTCACATCACTGAATGCGGCGGACACACCGGCTTCATCTCCGGCGCTGCACCATGGCGGTGCGAGTACTGGGCGGAGGAGTTGGTGGTCGGATGGTTGGCGGAACAGGCGCGATGACGGCACGACGCGATCTCGTTCTCCGCATCGGCGCCGCGATCTGGGGCTTCGCCATTGCCATCTCGCTGCTGCCGTTCTGGCTCGGACCGCCGCCGCCCGGCCAGCTGCCGGGATTCGCGACGTCGATGGGCCTCGACGCGCGCGCGCCGCTGCGCTTCGTGCTCAGCCTCATCCTCATTCCGGTGCTGTGGACGTTCGCGCTGCGTCCGCTTCTCACGATTCTCGCGCGCGACGACACGCGCGCATGGGCGCGCAATGCGTTCACGTCGGCAGCGATCGGCATCGTCTGGTTCGTCATCATCGATCGCAACCTCGCGTGGGTCGTGATCGCGCCGGCGCTTGTCCTGGCAGTGTCGCTGGCGATGCGAAAGATCGACGCATACTTCAGTCGCCACGATCTGATCCTGCTGCCCGTGCTGGCGACGACGTATCTCGCGCTGCTCGACCTGTTGCCGCGATCGGTCGAGCAGGTGCTGCTGTTGTCGGCGCTGCTCGTATTTCTCGTCCGGATCGCGATCGTGCTGATCCGGCGCGACACCGGCCTGCCGCCGGCGCTCTGCTTCGCGCTCGCGCCTCTCGGGCTGGTGCTGCAATCGAGCTTCAACTCGTACGACGTTCGCCACTCGCCGTGGGCGCCGCTGGCGTTGGCAGTGATCTCTCCCCTGCTCCTGCGCGCGTTCATTCGCGACTCCCTCCCGATGCGCGCGCGGTTCCGCACGGCGTTGCGATACGTCATTTATCCGCTCGCCGCGTACGCGTATCTGAGTGCGACGAGCCAGCTCGCCGCCGACGTGATGCCGCGCGCCGACCTGTTCGAGGATCAGCAGCATGTAGTACCAGCGGCGGAGATGCTGCGTGGCGAGAAGGCGTACCGCGACATCATCCCGGCGCACGGATTCGTACAGGACGCGCTCGTCGACTACGTGGCGTTCCGCACGGGACCGGTAACTCTCGGCCGCGCGCTGAAGTTTCGCGGCGTGATTTCGGGGGCGATCATCATCGCCCACTACGCGCTGGTCTCCGCGGCCACAGGCTCGCCGGAGTTAGGGCTCGCGTCCACGTTCCTCGCAATGCTCCTCGGCACTGCCGGAGGTTCGATCCGTGTGCTGCCTGCCATCGCGACGCTGGCGCTGATCGCCGGCGCGCTGCGCCGCCGCGATCCGCGCTCGCTGATCGCGGCCGGAGTTGGCGTCGTCATCTGCATCCTGACCAGTCTCGATCACGGCGCGTACACGCTGATCGCGCTTCTGATCGCCGTCATCCGATTTCCCGCCGACCGCAAACGCGCATTCGTATCGGCCGCGATCGGAGGGGGCGCCGCGGCCATCGTCGCATTCGCGGCGATGGCGTTGGACGGCATCGCCATCGATTTCGTGCGCGTGACCATCTTCGAAATCGCGTCGCTTGGACCTGTCTACACGCTGACCGTGTTCGACGCGCCGGCCGCGCTGCAGCACATGAACAACATCCCCGAAGTCCTCGGCGTGCTGCTCGACAAATCAGCGTGGCTCTATGTTTTCTGGCCGGTGCTGATGCTGCTCGTAGTCGTCGCGCTGACGTCGCGCACGCCGATGACGCCCCGCCGCCGCGGGCACCGCGAAGCGTTTCTGATCGTCGCTATCTACGGTGTCATCACGGCGATTTCGTACGCGGAGCGTCATCACCTGCTCTGGCTCTTCGTGGCCGCGCCGCTGATCACGATCGCGATCTTCCGGATGTTCCGAAGCCGCAATCCGATCGTCCGCTCGCTCGCTCCGGCGCTGGTGATCCTGGCGGTGATGATCGGCCAGCCGACGGCGCACATCGCCATCGTCGGGGCGCTTCGCCACGCGCATGGTCCGCTCGACGGCGATGCGCGCGAGCTGGCGCTGCCGCGCGCCCGCGGCGCACTGTCGAAGTCGAGCGATGCCGTCGTCATCGACGCCGTGCAGCGTTACGCGGCGTCGCATCTGCAGCCGAACGAAACGTGGTTCGATTTCACCAATCGCGGGAATCTCTACTTCCTGCTCGACCGCGATTGCCCGATGCGGCAACTCGAAGTGGCGTTCTACGAAACGGAGGAACGCCAGCGCGACGTCATCCGCCGTATCGAACAGAACCCGCGCATCCGCTTCGCCCTCATGCCCTCCGAGCCGGACAACACGACGGTCGATGGCGTTCCGAACCGCGTCCGCGCGCCGCTCGTGTACGCGTACCTGCGCGAGCACTTCACGCCCGATTACGAAGAAGGCGGCGTGAATTTCTGGCGCCGGAAGTAGCTGCCGCCTGGCTACTCGTTGAATTTCGCAGTCTTCGCCAGCCTCACCAGCACAGACGTCTGTGCCACATCGATCCGGCCGTTCTTGAGCAACTGCTGCTAACGGAACAGCCGGTGTGGCACAGACCAGACGTGTCCAAATTAGCAGAATGCCGTCGCCGGAGGCGACTCGTACGGTAGCCGGTGGTCCGAGCGAAGCGAGCGACCACCGGTCATCGATCGCGTCGAAATTTTCCGACCGCGGCAGCGGTCGCGGAGGGAAT
>DATART010000369.1:0-10440 GCA_036264035.1 Thermoanaerobaculia bacterium
AACGATCACTTCGTGGCGCCGTCGATCTATGTGAACTGGCCCGAGAGATTCGATCGCTTTTCGTTCATCGCAGTGCTGAGCCGCAACACGCCGCTGCGCGAGAGCAAGGACGCGAAATCGAAAGTGATCGCCATCCTCTCCTTCGATATCGTCAAACCGCTCGGTGAAATAGGTCACGTCCGCCTCGCCGACGGACGCACCGGATGGGCCGATCCACGGCTCCTTTGGAGTCCAGCCGGCTATCACATCGAATTGGTCCGCAAGCGGGGCACCTGGAAGATCGCGGCGCTCATCTCGGAGCAGTAGTTGCGCATTCCCTTTTCTCGCGCGCGGCGGCGCGCTCGACAGTACAGCCCCGCGCTCGGCGCGGGGGTGTGAGCGCGCACGGATCGCGGCCGCGAAGGCGGCCGCTACAAGTTCTCGGGCGGCGCGAGCATTTTCCGGTGGCCGCCTCCGCGGCCACGGCTCGTTCGCAATCGGTTTCCCCGCGCCGAGCGCGGGGCTGCATTGTCGAGCGCGCCTTCGCGCGCAACCGGCTCGACGCGAAGATCGTTGGTTCCTCATACCTATCTGCGCGAACATTCGAAATGCGTGTTTGAAAATTTGAAATCGTCGCCGAGGCTAAATCAGCGCTGTCGGGCCTAAGGGTTGTAGAAACAGATATTTAGTGCGCTTGGCGGCCGAGCGTCCTTCATGGTTCCCCCGTTGCGATAGACGGCGGACATGACACACGCTGCACAGCATCGCCACAGATCGAGGATGCTCCTCGTTGAAGACGAGCGGGTCGTTCTCACAGCACTCAAGAAGTTCTTTACGCGCGAAGGATTTCATGTCGATTGCGCGCGCGAGTTGGAAGAAGCGGAAGCGCTGATCGCCACATCGCACTACGCGATCGTCATCGCCGACCTGCGCCTTTCGTGGAGTTACGCCGTCGAAGGGCTGGAGCTGCTGCGCTTCGTGCGGCATCAGTCGCGCGGCACGCGGGTGATCATTCTTACCGCGCACACCTCGCCTGAGATCCAGCGCAGCGCGCACGCCCTCGGCGCGGAAGCGTTCCTGGCCAAGCCGACGCCGCTGCCGGAGATTGCCGCGACAGTCCATCGCCTGATGGGAGTGGCATCGTGAAGCGGCGCACGCTGCTGCACGACATCCTCGGGCCGGGCGGACTCACGATTCTCTTTCAGCCGATTTTCGAGATCGTCACGGGCGAGCCGATGCTCTTCGCGCTCGAAGCGCTGGCGCGCGGGCCGAAGGACTCGAACGTCGAGCCGGCCAACGTCCTCTTCGAATACGTCCGCCGCAAAGGGAAGGAAGTCGAAGTCGACCGCGCCTGTCTCGCGCGCGCCATCGCCGCCGGTGCGGGCGTTCCTGGATCGCCGGCGATCTCCGTCAACGTGCACGCCTCGACGCTGGAGCGCGATCCGAATCTGACCGACTTCCTCGTCGAGACATGCGGCGCACACGACATGCCGGTCTCGCGGCTGATCCTGGAGATCGTCGAGCAGCAGAAGTTCTGGGACGAGCGCGCCTTCTTCGACGCTCTCAACGACCTGCGCGGCCTCGGCGTTCGGATCGCGCTCGACGACATCGGCATCGGCTACTCCAGCCATCGCATGCTGATCGAAGTGCGGCCGGAGTTGTTCAAGATCGACCGCTACTTCATCAGTGACTGCAGCGGCAAGCCGTCGTCGCGCGCCGCGATCGAATCGATCGTGCTGCTGGCCTCGCGCCTCGGCGGGCGGGTTGTGGCAGAGGGGATCGAGACGCTGGCCGATTTCGACGCCATCACATCGCTCGGCATCGACCTCGTGCAGGGCTTCTATTTCGCGCGCCCGGCCCTGCCGCTGACCGCCGGCGGCAGCGCGATCGTCCATTCCGAACCATACGCAACGAACAGACAGGAGCAAGGTTGATGAGCCGCAAAAAGATTCTTCTCGTCGATGACTCGAGCACCATTCTCATGATGGAGAAATTCATTCTCAGAAACGGTCCGTACGAAATCCTCACCGCAACGAACGGCGAAGAAGGAGTGCTGAAGGCGGCGGAGCAGATGCCCGACCTCATCCTCCTCGACGTGATCATGCCGAAGATGGGCGGCTTCGAAGCGTGCCGCCTGCTGCGCGGCACGCGCGCAACGAGCGCGATCCCGATCATCATGGTCACCACGCGCGGCGAGGCGGCCAACGTGGAAGCAGGGTGGGCGAACGGCTGCACCGACTACGTCACCAAGCCGATCAACGCCATCGAGCTGCTGGCCAAAGTCCGCAACTTCCTCGGCGACGAGGTGGCCCAGTGATCAAGCCTGCCGAGTGGAAGGACCGTTCGTACATCACCGCCGTGCAGGAGGAACTGCAGCAGTACACGCAGGGCCTGCTGCGCGAAAACGAAAAGTTGCGCGCGATGACTACGACGCTGGAGAGCGACAAGCGCCGGCTGGAGTTGGAAGTCATCGAGGCGCGCGTCGTTCTGGAGCAGAAGGACGAGCTGCGCCGCGCCGCCGAAGCGTTCGAAACGGAGCGGATGGAAGCACGCATGCAGCTCGACCGCGCGCGGCACGACTGCGATGCGGCGACGCTCGAGCTGGAGCGCTTACGCGCTCGCTTCGACGACGTCGAGCATGAGAACGAGAAGTACGCCGCGCAGTACCACCAGATCGAGGTGCACAGCAGCAACCTGTCCAATCTGTACGTCGCGTCGTACCAGCTTCACGCCAGTGTCGAGCGCGACACGGTGCTGTCGACGATCCAGGAGATCGTCGTCAACCTGATCGGCTCCGAAGAAGTTGCCATCTTCGAGTTCGCCGAGGAGAGCAACGAGTTCCGGCTGGCATCGTCGTTCGGCGTCGACCTGTCGCGGCTGAAAAGCTTCAAGGCCGGCAGCGGCCCGATCGGCCAACGGCTCATCAGCGGCGAGGTATTCGTCAACGAGCACGTCTCGGGCGGGGAGGACAAATTGACGGCGTGCGTTCCGTTGCGCGTCGGCGAGCGCATCATCGGCGCCATCCTCGTCTTTCGCTTGCTCGAGCACAAACAGGGATTGCAGCCGGTCGATCACGAGCTGTTCGAGCTCCTCGGCATCCACGCGTCGACGGCGCTCTACTGCGCGAACCTTCACCACATCTCAGCGGCGGCGGTGCGTTGATGGCGGCCTTGAATCCGTGTGGCACCGACACTCCTGTCGGTGCGGTCGATCCGTCCGAGAAACTCCGCACCGTCTATCTCTATCCCGGCCAGCTCTACACCGCCAGTCAGCCGCTGCTCGTGTCGACGATCCTCGGCTCGTGCATCGCCGTCTGCCTGTGGGATGACACGGCGCGCATGGCCGGGATCAATCATTACCTGCTGCCGAGCGATCCGGTGCGCGGGCAGTCCGACCTTCGGTACGGCAACATCGCCATCGAGCGGTTGATCGGCGAAATGGTTTCCGCGGGCGCGATGACGCAACGGATGGTTGCGAAGATCGCCGGCGGCGCTTCGATCCTCGGCAGCGGCGCCTCGTCGAAGCAATCGATCGGCGATCAGAACGCCGCCGTGGCGCGGCAAATCCTGCAGAAGCATGGCATCGCCATCACGGCCGAGCAGACCGGCGGACCGCGCGGGCGCAAGCTCCTCTTTCACACCGGCAACGGCTGTGCGTTCACCAAGGAGATCTGACGATGAGCGAATTCAGATTCGACGACGTCGATCGCCAGCAGCTCATCGACGCCTTCATCGGCGAGACGGACGAGATCCTCGATCAGGTCGAACAGACGCTGCTCCGGCTCGAGCAGACGCCGGAAGACGACGAGCTGCTGCACGACATCTTCCGCGGCGTGCACACGCTCAAGGGCAATGCCGCATGCCTGCAGTTCGACGATCTGACGCGCGCCGCGCACGTGATCGAGGAACTCCTCGACGGTATGCGCGAAGGGCGCGTCGAAGCCAACGTGGCGCGCATCAGCCAGCTGCTCGAAGCGGCGGACATTCTGCGCGACGTCGCCGTCCGTTCCGTCACCGGCGGCGGCACACTGACGGAAAGGCAGAACGCGATCTTGCAGCGCCTCGCCGGCGGCGCGATCGCCTCGGACTCGTACGCACAGCAGCCCACTCGGTCGTCACGTTCCGCGCGCTCGCTTCGCGTCGGAATCGAGAAGCTCGACCGCATGCTCGATCTTGCCGGCGAGATCGCCACGGTGCGCGGCAATGTGCGCCAGCTCGCCGAAGACAGCGGCGACGAGAAGTTGCTCGACACGGTCCGCGAGCTCGACCGGCTCAGCTTCGATCTGCAGGAGGCCATCATGAATGTGCGCCTCGTGCCGGTCGGCCCGTCGCTGCGACACTTTCACCGCGTCGTTCGCGACCTCGCGGCGTCGCAAGGCAAGCGCGCCATGCTGGTGCTCGAGGGCGAAGACGTCGAAGTCGACACGACGGTCATCGAGCAGTTGAAGGATCCGATTACGCACATGATCCGCAACGCCGTCGATCACGGTTTCGAATCGACGGATGTGCGCATGGCGCGCGGCAAAAACGCGATCGGAACGATTCGGATCACCGCGCTGCATCAATCGGGCGGCATCCTTTTCCGCATTGCGGACGATGGCGGCGGCTTGAACGAGGCCGGCATCGCCGAACGCGCGCGCTCTCTCGGCATCGATCCGGAGCGGCTCTCGCGGCAGGAACTGTGGAGCATGACGCTACGGCCAGGGTTCTCCACCGCGCCCGAGGTCAGCGACATCTCCGGAAGGGGAGTGGGGATGGACATCGTGCGGCGCAATGTCGAATCGATGCGCGGCACGCTGACCATCGACTCGGAGCCGGGCGCCGGCACGACGATCGATATCCGGCTGCCGCTGACGGTCGCCGTGATCGATGGATTCGCAGTCGGCGTCTGCGACGAGACCTACGTCATCCCGATCGACACGATCGTCGAATGCACGGAGATGACCGCCGAGGATGAGCGCGAAGTCGGCGTCATCAATCTGCGCGGCGAGCCGCTGCCATTCGTGCGGCTGCGCAACCTCTTCGGCTTCGAGACCGCCGACGCCGCACGCGAAAACGTCGTCGTCGTCGAGCACCAGCACGGACGCGCCGGCATCGTCGTCGATCGCCTTTTCGGCAGCAGCCAGGTGGTCATGAAGCCGATGGGCCGTTTTCTCAACCAAGTCCCCGGAGTGGCGGGTTCGTCAATCCTCGGAAACGGGCGTGTGGCCCTGATCCTCGATGTCCAGGAAATCATTCGCCGCGCGGCCAGCACGGACGCTGCGAGATTCTTATGCGAACGTTGATTCAATTCTTCCGCCGTCTCTTCGGCAAACCCGTTCGTTTGCGCAAGCGCAAGCGGACGATGGTGCTGCTGTCGTAACTCGACCAACAACTCACCACAACCACCCTCGACCCAAACGACGAGTCAGGAGATCTCATGTCGAATCATTTACGCAACACTCTATTCACACTGCTCGTATTCGGATTTCTCGGTACCGCGTCGGCAGGAACAGGCAATTGGCAGGACGAAGTCAGTCAGAGCGCCGCCACGCTTCGAACCGGCAATTACGCCAATTCCCTGAAAGTCGCCGATCAGGTTCTTACAGCGATGGTCGAACGCCTCGGCGCCGGCGGAGCGGACGACACGATGCTTGCTACCGCACTGACGCACAAGGCGCTGGCAAACGCCGGCCTTGGGAAAATCAACGAAGCGCTCTGGTATTGGTATATCGCTCAGGAAATCTCGCCGGCCGCGGCCAGGAGCGATCTCTCGACCTTCGGCGCGCCGGGTGAATTTCTCAAGAGACACCCGCTGACGGATTTCGATGCATCGCCCACCGGCCGGGTCACTCCTGCGCGCATCGTCAAGCAGGTCATGCCGAAGTTCCCGCCGGGCGCGTCACGCTTTGGCATTGGCGGCGATCTCGTGGTGCAGATCGTCATCGATGCGAACGGCCAGCCGACGCTTCCGCGAATCGTTCATGCCCTTCCGGCACCAACGCTCTCTTTTGTCGCGCTCGAAGCGCTGAAACGCTGGCAATTCGAACCGGCGCGTCAGAACGGCGAGGCCGTTCCTATCGTTTTCGATCTCACAGTCCATTACAAACTTTAATTACAGAAGGAAAGGCCATGTTCAACAACTTGAAAATCGGTACGAGATTGGCGCTGGCATTCGGAGTCAGCATTGTGTTAGTGGCCGTTGCCGGGCTGACTGGATTCTGGGGACTGTCACAGACGGTACAAACAACCTACGGCATTTTGCATCACGATGCGAAGCTGATGCAGGAAGCGTCACAGGCACAGGTCAACGGCCTGCAGCTCAGGCGCTATGAGAAGGACACGTTTCTCAATATCGCCGACCAGCAGAAATCGGCCGACTATGCAGAAAAGTGGAAAAAGGAGCACGAGGAGCTCGACGCTCATCTCAATGCGCTTGAACAGGCGACGACGCTGCCAGCCGACAAAGAATTGGTGCGGTCCATCCGCGTCGACCTGTCCACCTACACGATCGGCTTCCAATCGGTCGTGCAGCAGATTTCCGAGAAGACGATCAAGTCTCCCGCGGAGGCCAACACGGCGATGGTGCCGTTCAAGGACGACATCCGCCGCATGGATGCCGCGCTTGAAGACTTCGCCGGGAAAAACATCGAGCGCATGAATTCGAAAGAGAAGCTGGTGCTCGATTCGGCGGCCCGTACGCGCAGCACCATGTGGGCCGTTTTCATCGCCGGAATCCTCATCGTCCTCTTCATGACCGTCACGGTCACGCGCAGCATCACGCGCCCCATCATGGAGGTCGTCTCGATCGCCGAAAAGCTGGCGGAAGGGGAGTCCGACCTGGATATCACGTCATCCGGCGCCGACGAGACGGGGATGCTCCTCGAAGCGATGAAGAAAATGATCGCGTCGAACAACGAGATGGTCGCGGCGGCCACCGGCATCGCCGCGGGCGACCTTCGCGTCCGCGTCACGCCGCGGTCGGATCGCGACGCCCTCGGCTCCGCGCTCGCCAACATGATCGAGCGCCTCACCGAGATCATCGGCGAAGTCCGCAGCGGCGCCGCGTCGCTCACCGTCGCCTCCTCGCAGATTTCCGCCAGCGCGCAGACCCTCTCGCAGGGCACCAGCGAACAGGCCTCCTCGGTCGAAGAGACGACCTCAAGCCTGCAGGAGATGAGCGCCTCCATCACCCAGAACGCCGAGAACAGCGGCCAGATGGAGCAGATGGCGGTGAAGGGCACCGCCGACGCCGACGAGAGCGCGCAGGCCGTCAAGCAGTCCGTCGAGGCGATGACGAAGATCGCACAGAAGATTTCCATCATCGAGGAGATCGCGTACCAGACGAACCTCCTCGCGCTCAACGCTGCCATCGAAGCGGCGCGCGCGGGCGATCATGGCCGCGGCTTCGCCGTCGTCGCGACGGAAGTGCGCAAGCTCGCCGAGCGCAGCCAGCTCGCGGCGAAAGACATCGGCGGACTGGCGACGTCCAGCGTCGACGTCGCGCAGCGCTCCGGCCGGCTGCTCACCGAGCTCGTTCCGACCATCCGCAAGACCGCCGATCTCGTTCGCGAGGTCACCGCGGCGTCGCTCGAGCAGTCGGGCGGCGTGTCGCAGATCAACCGCGCCATGACGCTCGTCGATCAGGTCACGCAGCGCAACGCCTCGGCATCGGAAGAGCTGGCGTCGACGGCGGAGGAGATGTCCTCGCAAGCCGAGGCGCTGCAACAGACCATCGCGTACTTCAGGACGAGCGACGAACGCGAACACGCGCCCGCGCGCAGCACCATCGCGCCGTTCCGGCCCGCGCATCCATTACCCGCGGCCGCCCGAAGCTCCGCGCCCGCGGCCTTCGTCGATTACAAGCATTTCTAGGAAACGCCATGCAAGCGAACGATCAGTACCTCACATTTTTCCTGGCCGGCGAGGAGTACGCCATCAGCATCCTGCAGGTCACCGACATCATCGAATGCGGCGCGGTGACGCGCGTGCCCGGGACGCCGCCGTGGATCCGCGGAGTGCACAATCTCCGCGGCACCGTCGTTCCCGTGATCGACCTCGCCATCAAGTTCGGATTGCCGGACACGGAGGTCACGCGCCGCACGTGCGTCGTCATCGTCGAGCTGCGCGCCGATGATGAAACGCTGATCATGGGCGTGATGGCCGACTCGGTCCATCAGGTCGTCGATTTCTCCGCGGAGCAGATCCAGCCCGCGCCGGCATTCGGGCCGCGCGTGCACGTCGACTGCCTCCGCGGCATGGCCAGCAGCAACGGCAAGTTCGTCCTGCTGCTCGACATCGATCGCATCTTCTCCTCGGACGAAATCGTCGCCGCCGGCGCGACGATCGCACCCGAGGAGGTCATCGAGAACGTCGCCGTCGTCGTGGAGTAGTCATGCACGACGCGAACGCCATCCGGCCGCTGTCCGACCGCGAGTTTCGCATGCTGCAGCAGCTCATTTACCGCGAGGCCGGCATCCATCTTTCCGAGGCGAAGAAGGCGCTTGTGAGCGGCCGCCTCGGGCGGCGCGTGCGCGCGCTGGGCTGCCGCGATTTCACCGCGTACTACCAGCACGTCGCCGCGGATGCTATCGAGCGGACGGCGATGCTCGATTGCATCTCGACGAACGAAACGCGCTTCTTTCGCGAGCCGAAACAGTTCGAATTTCTCGAGCAGTCGGTGCTCCCGGGCTGGCGCGCGATGGGCGAAGCCGGCCGGATTCCGAAACGGATTCGCGCATGGAGCGCCGCCTGCTCGACCGGCGAGGAACCGTACACGCTGGCCATGGTGCTCGCCTCGCACTTCCCGGCGGCCGAAGGTTGGTCGGCGGAAATCCTCGCGTCCGATCTCTCCACGCGCGTACTCGCCGCCGCCCGCGACGGTGTGTGGCCCATCGAGCGCAGCAACGACATCCCGGAGCGGCTGCGGAAGGCGTACATGTTGCGCGGCGTGCGCAGCGAAGAAGGCCGCATGCGCGCGCATCCATCGCTGCAATCGATGATCGAGTTTCGCCGCATCAACCTCAATGACGACGATTACGGCATCCGCGGCACGTTCGATCTCCTCTTCTGCCGCAACGTTCTGATCTACTTCAACAGTGAGTCGAAAGAGCGTGTGATCCGCCGGCTCGTGCGCCATCTCTCGCCGTCAGGCCTTCTCTTTCTCGGACACTCCGAGAGCCTGGCCGCCAGTTCGTTCGGAATGGAGCATGCCGGGCCAACGGTCTATCGCCGCGCCGGCGGTTAGCGCATGCACAAACGTCCGCTTCGCCTGCTCGTCGTCGATGACTCGGCGGTCATGCGCCAGGCCATGATCGCCATCTGCCGCCGCGCGCCGGACATCGAAGTGCGCGTGGCCGCCGACCCGCTCATCGCGCAGGCGAAGATGCGCGAGTCGCGCCCCGATGTGATGCTGCTCGATATCGAGATGCCGCGCATGGACGGACTGACGTTTCTGCGCAAGCTGATGGCCGACGATCCACTGCCGGTGGTGATCTGTTCGGCGCTGGCGGGACGCGGAACGGAGACGGCACTTCGTGCGCTGGAAGAAGGGGCGGTCGAGATCGTGGCCAAGCCGCGCATCGCGCTGCATGACTTTCTTACCGAATCGACGGAGCTGTTCATCGACGTCATACGCGCCGCCGCGACGGCGCGGACGCCGCGGCGTTTGCGATTCGAGAAGCGGCATTCGCCCGACGTCATCCTGCCGCACGCGCGCCCGGCGTTGATGCGCACGACGCGCAAAGTCGTCGCCATCGGCGCATCGACGGGCGGCACCGAGGCGCTGCGCGAAATCCTCGAGGCGATGCCGGTCGACGCACCCGGCATGGTCATCGTCCAGCACATGCCCGAGGTGTTTACTGCCGCGTTCGCGCAACGGCTGAATCAGACTTGCCGCGTGTCGGTGAAGGAAGCGGCCGAAGGCGATCGCATCATCGAAGGGCGCGCGCTCATCGCTCCCGGCAACCGGCACGTGCTGGTCGTGCGCGACGGCGCCGAATACCGCGTCTGCCTCAACGACGGTCCGCTCGTCTCCCGACACAAGCCGAGCGTCGACGTCCTCTTTCGCTCCGTCGCGCAGTCTGCCGGCCCGAATGCCGTTGGCGTCATCCTCACCGGCATGGGCAACGACGGCGCCACCGGCCTCCACGAAATGCACTCCGCCGGCGCCGCCACGATCGCGCAGGACGAAGCCACCTGCGCCGTCTTCGGCATGCCGCGCGAAGCGATCGCGCGGGGCGCGGTCAGCGCCGTGCATCCGCTCAAGAACATCGCTGCGGCCATCCTCGCCGCCAACTACTCCTCGTCGTTCTCCAGCCTCTGACTGATCCGGAACACGTGTCCGTCCGGATGGCGCACGTGCATCTCGCGAACTCCCCACGGTTCGTCGGTCGGAGGCCAGGTGATCTCGATGCCCTGCTCGATGCAGTGCTTGTGGATGGCATCGACGTCGTCGACCCAGATCGACATCCAGACGCCCTTG
>DATART010000241.1:0-8511 GCA_036264035.1 Thermoanaerobaculia bacterium
TTCGGCACTGACGGCATCCGCGGCAAAGCGCATCAATATCCGTTCGACGGGGCGACGATGTTCGCGCTCGGCGAAGCGTTGGCGCACAGGCTTCGGGGGGTGGGGAGTAGGGGGTCGGGAGTCGGAGAAAACGCCTCGTCCGATTTGCGACTGGCGACAGAGTCATCCAAATCAAACTCCGACACCCGACACCCGACACCCGACACCCGAGTCACCATCCTCCTCGGCATGGACACTCGCGAATCGGGTCCCGAGATCGCCCGCGCCCTCACCGCCGGCATTGAGCATGGCGGCGGTCAAGCCATCTTCATCGGCATCGTCCCCACTCCCGCGGTCGCGTTTCTCTGCCGCACCTCGGACGCCGCCGCCGGCATCTCGATTTCCGCATCGCACAATCCGTTCGAAGACAACGGCGTGAAGATTTTCGGACATGACGGGATGAAGATTCCGGACGCGGTCGAAGAGCAGATCGAGGACGAGTTGCGCGCGATCCGGCGGGAGAGCGTGACGATTCCGGAGATTGCGATCGAAGACAACGGCGACCTGATCGAACGCTACGAACGCTTTCTCGATGACGGCGTCGCTCCCGGCGCGCTGCGCGGACGCAAAGTCGTGCTCGACACCGGCAACGGCGCCGCCTTTCGCATCGCGCCGGAAGTCTTTCGGCGTGCGGGCGCCGAGGTCGTTGTGATCAATGACCAGCCCGACGGCCGCAACATCAATGACGGATGCGGCGCGATGCATCCCGAGGGGCTGGCGAAGGTGGTCGTGAAAGAGAAGGCGGATTTCGGTGTCGCGTTCGACGGCGACGCCGATCGCGCCATCTTCGCCGACGACGCCGGCAAAATCCGCGACGGCGACGAAATCATCTACCTCTGGGCGCAACGGCTGAATCGCAACGGAGCGCTCAAAGGCGGCTGCGTCGTCACGACCGTCATGTCGAACTTCGGCTTCGAGCAACAGTTGCGCGACGATGGCATCGAGCTTTGCCGCGCCAACGTCGGCGACAAGTACGTGCTGGAGATGATGATCGAGCGCGGCGCCAGCATCGGCGGCGAACAGTCCGGCCACATCATCGACCTGACCGTGCACACGACCGGCGACGGCATCCACACCGCGCTGGTTTTCGGCGAACTGCTCGCACAAGGCGGCATGCCATTTTCGCAACTGAGGACATTCACGCCGATGCCGCAGCTTCTCCTCAATCAGCCGGTGGCGTCGAAGCCGCCGCTGGAATCGCTGCCGAAGTACCAGGCGGCGCTGGCGGCGGCGCAGTCGCAGCTCGACGGCGACGGACGGATTCTGGTTCGCTACTCGGGGACTGAGAACAAAGTTCGCGTGATGGTCGAAGGCCCGGACCAGGCGCTGATCACGCGCATCGCCGAAACGCTGCGCGACGTGCTGAAGGACGAAATCTCCTGACCGAACCGCTCCTCCACGACACAGTGATCGCCCTGGCCGCATTTGCTGCCGGCGCGATCAACTCGATCGCCGGAGGAGGGACGCTGATCTCGTTTCCCGCACTGGTCTGGATCGGCGTCAATCCCGTGATGGCGAATGCGACGAACAGCTTCGCACTCTGGCCCGGGTCGTTCGCGGCGATGGTCGGTTTCCGCCGGGAGCTCGCGCGAATCCGCCGCTGGCTCCTGCTGCTGACGATTCCGGCACTGGCCGGCGGCGGCGCAGGCGCAATGCTGCTGATGCACACGTCGACGAAGACGTTCACGCACCTCGTGCCGTTCCTGATCCTCGGAGCCACACTCTTATTAGCCGCGCAGGAAGTGATCACCCGCCGCCTCGGTGCGGTCGCGCGCGCGCACGAAAATCCGACGGCCGGCTGGGTCGTTTTCGTCTTCCTCTTTCAATTTCTGGTCGGCATCTACGGCGGCTACTTCGGCGGCGGCATCGGCATCCTGATGCTGGCCGCCCTCGGCCTGATCGGACTTACCGACCTGCACGAGATGAACGGCCTCAAGAATCTGCTGGCGATCTGCATCAACGGCATCGCCGCGCTCTACTTCGCCTTCGGCGGCGCCGTGCTCTGGCGCGACGGCGCGATCATGGCCGTCGCGGCCATCATCGGCGGCTACCTCGGCGCCCGCATCGCCCACCGTCTCGGCCGCACGTTCGTGCGCAGGGCAGTGGTGGTGATCGGACTGGCGATGGGCGTGGCGATGTTTTTCAAGAGGTAGGGGGCGCTATACGTCTACGTGCGGATTTAACATAAGCCAGTCTTCAACCTGATTGATGTAGTCGATGAACGTCAGTTCATCAACGCGCATATGGAGTTTTGCGGACAGAGCCGGAAGCTCACCCCGAAACGCGACGTAACGAGAATGGACCGCGCTTCCGCCTGGGATGCGAATCGATTTCGGTGTCGCGCTGCGTAACCAGTCTCGTACAATCTGGATGGCTACTTCGGCGTCTCCACGATGTGCTGCAATATCCTGCCCGGCGATATCCGAAATGAATTTTTGGTAGCGATACCGTTCGATGTCGGCGATGAGGCACGATTTAAGTTTTTGCTCCGCGCTTCCGAACCGCTTCGCACCGAGAAACAGACCCAATTCGAGCGGCATGTTGAAGCGCGGCAGGTTCGTGACGGGATCAGCGGCAGTTCTACTGATGTCGTGAAAACCGAACCTGCATTCACGAATGATTTTTGCGATCTTGTCGATCCGCACCTCACTGCCGTCGGCGACCTCCAGCGCGAGGCGAGTGACGTACCCGCAGTCGTTGATCGCGAACACAACGGCATCGAGGAGATAGCGGTATTCGTCGTCAAGAGGGCAGTTGACGAAGACGCTCCGGTCGTAGTCCGCCGGCCGCATCAGTTACTTGCCGCTGGTTCCTGCAGTTTTCCGGAGCGGCTCGCCGCGGACCAGCCGTTCCATCTCAGGAGTACGCTCTGCCATGACTGCCTTGATCGCGGCGCGAATTTTCTTGCGTGACACCGTACCGGCGCGTCTCGTGGTGATGATCGTTCTCAGCTTCGGCTTCATAGTCAAAAGTGTACCTCGGAGAACGTGCAATATCCGCGAATCACTCCCTCTGTCGCTGTTCTTGCAAGGATGTCGGTCAATGAAACGTACTGCTGTTGCTCTGACTCTTTTGATATTCGCCGCCTGCGCGTCCGCGCCGCCCGCACGACCGCCCGTGACGACGACCGTCGCGCCTCCGCCCGCGCCCGCCCGCTCCGCGAATGCGCTGACGGCTGTCAGTTCCGTCGCGAAGACGATTACCGAGCCGCGTATCCGCGTCGGGCTCGTGAATGACCAGACAACCGTCACTTTTCCGCGGCTCGCAGGCGGCTATTACGTCGTCACCGAGACCGCCTCCGCCACGATCCGGCGCGGCTTCACGCTGACTGCGCCGGTCAGCGATGCCGCGTTGCACTACGCGGTTCAGGTCAGCACCGTCTCCGATCTCGCCAGCGCCAATACGCTCGCCGAAAAGCTTCGTGCCGACACGCAGCAGCGCGTCGACGTCCTGCCCGACACGGCTGGCACCGCGTATCGCATCATCGCCGGCGATTTCGCAACGTCGAATGCCGCACAACCGTTGCGCGACCAGCTCACGTCCGGCGGCTACGGAACGAATCTGCTCATCGTCAAACGGCCGACCGATCAGCCATTCGAAAAGAAACATCAGCTTGTCGATGACGAGGGTGAACGTACGACGCTCGATGGCGAGTCGGTGCTCGTCATTCCGATGAGTTCCGACACGCTCACCATCACCGACAAGCCGTACCGCACCGCCGCGCGCGTCTTCATCAATCCGCGCGGAACCTACAACGTCATCAATGAGCTGAACATGGAGGACTACCTGCGCGGCGTCGTCCCCGCGGAGATGGGTCCCAAAATTTACGATGAGGTCGAAGCGCTCAAGGCCCAAGCGATCGCCGCGCGCACCTACGCTGTACGCAACCTCGGCCAGTTCAAACGCGAGGGATACGACATCTGCGCCGGACCGGCGTGCCAGGCCTACAACGGATTTTCCGGTGAGGATCCGCTCACCGACCGCGCCGTGCGCGAGACCGCCGGCCTCATTGCGACATACGACGGCCAGCCGATCGATGCGCTCTACACCGCCACGTGCGGCGGCGAGACCTCGGACGTCGGGACGATGTTTCCCGGCCGCAATGAGCCGTATCTGAAACGCGTTCGCTGCGTTGAAGACGAGGTGCTGACGATCGCCGGCCGCGCGGATAGTTCTCTCCTCACCGAACAGCAGGTCAACGCGCGCCTGTTCGCCGCGATCGCCGGCCTGCCGGACAGCGGCACTTCGTGGAGCGCGCGCGACGTCGAGCAAGCGGTGACTGCCGCGATGCAGAAGCTGCGTTTCACCCCTCTCGGCACTGCATCGCCGGCATCGTCGCGTCGCGGCGATGTCCTGACGTATCTCGCCACCGTGCTCGGATTCGACCGCTACTCCACCGTGGTGACGATGCCCGCGGATCGCAACTACTACTTCCCGCAGACGGCGGCGAAGGAGTCGGTGCCGTATCGCGCCGCCGCCTTCCTCATCAAATTCGCGTTTCTCCCCGCCGAAGCAATCGACCGCGTCGACATGAACGTGGCCATGCCGCGCGAGGAGCTGTACGGACTCCTCGGCTCGTGGGTTCGCAAACACAACGTGATCAGCGATGCCTCAGGAAAGATCCTCACTGTCGCCGGGCGCGACGTAACGCTGAAGATCGAAGGGAAGCCGGCGCGATACACACTCCCGCCAAATTTGCCCGTCTTCCGCAAAGTCGGCGATCGCTATCAGGAGTACAGCAGCGCGCCGGTCACCATCGGCGATCGCGCCACGATTACATCGGATGTCAGCAAGACTCCCGTCGCGCTGGTGATCAATGCGTACCTCGACGGCGCGTCGTTCGACCGCACCTCGAACTTCGCGAGCTGGACGCGCAGCTTCCGCGCGGACGAACTGGTGACGTCGATCAACAGACGCAATCCGATCAAGCAGCTTCAGGGAATCCGCCCGCTCACGGTCGACGCCTCGCAGCGCATCGCGGAGATGGAGGTGACAGCGGAGAACAACCGCACGTTCGTCCTGCGCGGCCTTCCGATCCGCTGGTCGCTCAACGTCCCCGACAATCTCTTCGTCTACGAGAAAACGCAGGACGGCGACGGCATGGACCGCTACACGTTCTACGGCAAAGGGTGGGGCCACGGCATTGGTTTCTGCCAGGTCGGCGCGTACGGCATGGCCACCGCCGGCTGGACGGCGCAACAGATCCTCACGCACTACTACACCGGCATTCAGATCGTTCCGATGAAGTAGCGCCTACGGCTCGCTGGCCAACACGAGCACCGCCAGCGCCACCGCCGCGCGGCGATCCAGCGTCGTGGCGGGATTCAGCTCCAGCACATCCGCATGACCATCGGCGCCCGGACGGCGAATGATCCATCCTGCTTCTTCCCCGTTCCACGTGATGCGGACATTCGACTGATATGCGGGCGCGAACTTGCCGAAGAGTTTGCGAACGAACGCGCGTCCGAGTGATTCCTCGAGCGCTTCGCCGCGCGCGAGGAAATCGTTCGCGTCGAGGATCTCCCAGCGATTGCGGCCGAAGCGCGACAGGAACGACTTCGCGATGCGCGCCACCGGCTTGCCGTCGCCCGTTCCGATCGCGTACGTCACGGTTGGAAAATTGACGCTCGACTGCTGCGCGATGGTGATCGCCGGCGCCGCGCCTTCGAAGATCGTCACATGCGTGGCCGGGATCAGGATGATGATCATCGCCGCGAACGCCGCGCTCAGCATCAACGCGGCGATGGCGGGCAGCACGCGGCCTTCGATCAGCAGAAAAACGACGCCGGCCGCTCCGGCGGCGAGCACCACCGACGACATCAGCGCCGCGATCACGCCGACGATGCTGGCGAAACTACGGTAGGACAACAGCGCATTGCCGTCGTCGCCGCGGATGTACGCGGTCTCGCCCGCCGGGACGCCGCTCATGAATTGGAATCGCGAGCGGTCAAGGGCAGCCGAAGCTTTTGGCGCCGCGGGAGCCTGCGCCGGTGACGATGCAGGCAATGGCGGCAGGTCGGGTATCGGTTCGGTCGGCGGATCGAGCACCGCCATCGCGCTGCCATCATCCGCTACTCCGCTTTTTTTTTTAGTTCGGCAGGCGAGATCTGTTCGTGCGGCTGTGTGGACAGGCTGAATCGCTCCAGTGTCGACGTCGGCATCGCTTCCATCTGCGCGAAAAGGTCCGGCTCGGGCGGCGCCGGAACGGGCAGCGGCTGCTCGAACGGCTCCGCCGCCGCGACGCCGTCACTCTCCGTCGGCAGCTCTTCGGAAAACCGTCCGTACGTGTTCCCCATGCGCACCTTCGCCGAGTGGGTCAGTGGCGCGACGCGGATCCGCTTACCGTTGATGTACGTGCCGTTGGCGCTGGTCAGGTCGTGCACGACGAAGAAGCCGCGCTCGAAGACGATCTCGGCGTGATGCCGCGAAACTTTGGGATCGCGCAGGATGATGTCGTTGCCGGGATCGCGCCCCACCGTGAACGGCCGGTGCGTCTGCAACCGGTAGCTCTTCTCCGTACCGTCGAGCCCGACGAAAAAGAGTTTGGCCATGGATTGCGGGATTGTAGCTGAATTGCCTGAGACCGCTGTGCGCGCTACAGCGCGGGCCGCTGAATCTCCGTCACCAGCTCGTCGATCGAAACCGGCTTCGTCAGCCAGCAGCGGATGCGCGGATCGATCTCGTCGGGTGCGGGCTGGCCGCTGATCACGATCACCGGGACGCTGCGATTGCCGTTCTCGCTGAGCTTGGAGAGGACTTCGCCGCCGTCCATAAGCGGCATAAGCCAGTCGAGGAGCACTACATCCGGCTTTTCCGACGCGATCCTCTCCACCGCCTCGGCGCCGTTCGCAGCGAGCTTGACCTCGTACCCCCGCTGATTCAAACCGATCGCGTACAACCTCCGGACATCGGAGTTGTCTTCAACGATCAACACCTTCGCCCGAGGGGCCACGCCACGGCGTTGGTGCAGGTTTCGTGCGCATGTAGAATCGCGCGATGCGTGCCGGCTGGAATGAATACTTCATGGGTATCGCGCAGCAGGCGGCCACTCGCTCCACCTGCATGCGCAAACACGTCGGAGCAGTGATCGTGCGCGATCGCACCGTCCTCTCGACCGGCTATAACGGCTCGTTGCGCGGGTTGCCGCATTGCGAGGATGCCGGATGCGTGATGGAGGACGGCCATTGCGTCACCACGGTGCATGCCGAGGCCAATGCCATTCTGCAGGCGGCAAAGAATGGGATTGCCATCGATGGCGGCGAGCTTTACACGACCGCGTCGCCGTGCTGGAACTGTTTCAAACTGATCGCGAACGCCGGCATCCGCCGCATTTACTACGGTGAGTTTTATCGCGACGAACGTTCGCGCGAAGTGGCGAAAGAGATCGGCATGGAGCTGATCGATATCGGCATGCCGGCCGCTGCCGCGTCGTGATTCCGGATGCTGATCCTCGCCGCTGACACGTCGCTGCCGATCCTTTCCGTCGCTCTCGTGCTCGATGACGCACTCCTTGGTGCGGTAGCGTTGGAAGGACGATCGTCGCGCAACGAAAAGCTGCTTCCTGCGATCGACTGGCTATTGACCGAAGCGGCGATCGAGCGAACGTCGATCGATCTGTTTGCGGTGACGCGCGGTCCAGGCTCTTTCACCGGCGTCCGTATCGGACTCGCTACGATGCAAGGTCTCGCGCTCGCCCTCGGCAAACCGGTTTGCGCAATGTCGACGCATGAAGCGATCGCGCCGGCGAATGGACGCGCATCCATCGTCGATGATGCGGGCCGCGGCGAGTTTTACGTTTCCGTATTCGACGACGCTCGCGAAGTCGTCGCGCCGCATCTGGCGAAGCGCGACGAGATCGATGTGCTCGATCACGTCATCCGAGTTGCTGACGTCATGCAAGGCGCCAATGCCGCCCTCGCGTGCGCCCGCCGCGCGCGCGAGATCGAAGTGCGCGGCGACGGCGAGAACTATCGCGACATTACGCCGATCTACGTTCGCCTCGCGGAAGCCGAGGTCAAACTCCAGCAGAAATGAGCATCGAAGGGTTGACCATCGAGCGCGCTGTTTCCCGCGATCTGGGCGAAGTTCACGCGTTGGAAGTGCGCTGCTTCCCGCAGCCGTGGCGCCGAGAGTTTTTCGCGAGCGAGCTCACGAACGATGGCCGCTACAACCTCGTTGCGCGGCGCAACGGCGCAGTGGCCGGCTACCTCTTCGCGATGTGGTTTGCCGACGAAATGCACATCAACAAGATTGCCGTCGACGCCAGCCTGCGGCGCCAGGGCATCGCCCTCGCGATGATGCAACGCTGCCTCGCATTCGCCGGCGAGCACGCGGTAACGTCCATCTGGTTGGAAGTGCGCAGCTCCAACGACGAGGCCCAGCAGTTCTACGCCTTCCTCGGCTTCGAACCGGAGTACATCCGCAACGGCTACTACCCCGACGGCGAAGCAGCGGTTGTAATGATGAGGGAAG
>DATART010000244.1:0-2807 GCA_036264035.1 Thermoanaerobaculia bacterium
GGATTGGGGCGTGGCGCGCGAGGCCAGCACGAGCGGGGCGCTGATCGCCGGCACGCCCGGTTTCATGGCGCCCGAGCAGGAGCAGGGCGCGATCGTCGATGCGTCGACCGACGTCTTCGCCCTCGGCGCGATGCTCCGAGCGACGCTGCCTTCAAACCTTCCGCGTCCGCTGGCGGCCATCTGCGCGAAAGCATCTGCGGACGCGAAATCGGATCGCTACGCCACGGTGCGCGCGCTCGCAAACGACATCGCGAACTGGCTCGACGACCGGGCCGTCACCGCCTATCGCGAGAACATCATCGAGCGCAGCGGACGATGGTTATCGCGCAATCGCGCTCTTGTTACCATCGTGCTCGCGTACCTCGTCATGCGCGTCATCGTCATTTTGTGGGTCCACCGTTAAAGGATTCGCCGCGAACGTTGAATACGCTCTTCGGAGGAACATCATGAACAAGATTCTCGTGGGACTTCTACTCGGCGCCGGCCTCGGCGCGGTCGACGGCGCGACGGCGTGGTTCACCCCGGCCGTGCGCGCAGGAATCATCGGCATCATCATCGGCTCGACCGTCAAAGGGATGATCGCCGGCATCGCCGCGGGGTGGTTCGCGCGCAAGGTGCAGTCGGTGGCCTGGGGCATCGTTTTCGGCCTGCTCGTCGGCGCGCTGCTGGCGTATGGCGTCGCGGCGATGCAGCACGGCTACTACTTCGAGATCATGCTGCCCGGCTCGATCGTCGGCGCCATCGTTGGATGGGCGACGCAACGCTACGGGCGTCCGCTGCGCGGCACCGCGGCAGCAACGCTCGCGAGCCCTTGATCTGAGGCCATCCGCGTCATCTGCGGATGGACGCCGTTTTCGCCGGCGCCGGCACGGTCGCGTATTCGAGCGCGATGGCCGGCGTCCCTACTTCTTTTCCATCCGCCTCGGCATGCGGATAGATGAAGTAGTTGAGCGGCTCGGCCGTCGGCGGCGACAGCACCAAGTCGCGGCCCATCGTGAACTGGACGCGGTCGGGATCGAGATTGCCGAAGAGGTAGGCGCGGCGCGCCGCATCCGTGCTCTTCGACGCTTCGGAGGGATCGACTGGAATCCACCCCTTGCCGTTCACGTAGAACTCCGCCCAGCAGTGGTAGCCGGTGACGGTGCCTTGATCGGAGGCCATCGGGAAGCCGATGACGAAACGCGCCGGTATCCCTTTCGCGCGCGCCATCGACATGAAGAGTGAATGGAAGTCGGTACAGTTGCCCGCCTTGATGTCGCACGCGCGCTCGGTGTCGCCGTGGCCCCAGCCGGGAATCGTTTTGTCGTACTTCATCGTAGCGAGGAGGTAGTCATAGATTGCGTGCGCCTGATCGACCCTCGTCGTTTTTCCGGCTGTGACTTCGTTTGCCAGCTTCTTCACGCGCGGCGACAGCGTTACCAGCTTGTCGGCTTTGAGCGCGCGAGCGATCTCCGCGTTTGACGCGTGTTTTTCGGCCAGCTTCGCGGTCGTGACTTCCGTGCGCGTTCCGCGGAAGTGCGCTTTCACCATGAAATCGCCGGCCGGAGGATTCCAGACCTTCGTGTACGCGTAGCGGTCGCCGAATTTGCCTTCCGAGGTCTGCGTCCATTTGAGAGGCGAATCGATGCGGACGTCGCTGATCGTTTGGCCGCCGCGGCTCACCGGCAGCGGAATCCACACCGTCATGTTCTTCAGGCCCGATGGGACATCCTTGATCGTGGCGATGTAGGTCGCATCGAACGTCTTGCTGTCCGAGGCGAATAGCGGGAAGGCGGCGGCAGCGAGCAGGAGGAAAAGGAGCTTACGCATGGTGCCGCGGAGTTTATCCGACACAAAGATTTGCAAGCAGGGTCTTGACAATCGGAGTATTGGACTCCAATGTTTCCTTTCCACGCATCATCAGGAGCCAAGCCATCATCACCGTAGACCAGCTTCCCGACAGCCGCCGGGCCATCCTGCTCGCACTCAAGCGCCAGGGGCCATCCACGATCGCGCAGCTCGCCTATCAGTTGCAGCTCACGGGCGAAGCGGTGCGGCAGCAACTACTGCAACTCCAGCGCGAAGGATGGATCGAATCGCGCGTTGCGCGAGGCGACGAGCGCGGACGCACGGGGCGCCCGGCCACGCGCTACAACCTCACCGAGGCCGGCGACCATCTTTTTCCCAAGAGCTACGACCTGCTCAACGTCGCCGTCATCGATGCCGTCGCCGAGGAGCTCGGGCCTGACGCGGCCGTGCGAGTGCTGAAGCGCGTTTGTGACGATCGCGTGGCTGTCGAAGGCAAGACGCTGCAGGGCATCCCGCTTGAGAACAAAGTCGAGGCGCTCAAGGGACTCTATGCGTCGGCTGATCCGTACATGACGAGCGAGAAAGTCGATGACGGCTTCCTGCTTGTCGAGCGCAATTGCCCATTCTTCAACACGGCCATGCGCCGCCCGGCTCTATGCAGCGTTTCCGTCAACGCGCTCACACGTCTCCTCGGCGTTCGCGTCGAGCGCGACGAAACGTTCCAGTCCGGCGCCGGCCGTTGCGTCTTTCACATCTACGCGAATGAGCCGATCGACGCGACGAAGTGGGAGTTCCAGCTGGAGAGCGAGCTGCCGCACCATCCAGCGGACTAATGTGTCACAGACACACCTGTCCGGCGTCGCGCAGTGTGGATTGCCGCAGGGCCGCCGCGAAGCGGCACGAAGCCACCGGAGGTGGCTCGTACGGTAGCCGGTGGTCCGAGCGAAGCGAGCGACCACCGGTCATCGATCGCGTCGAAATTTTCCGACCGCGGCAGCGGTCGCGGAGGGAATTCACGC
>DATART010000259.1:0-1701 GCA_036264035.1 Thermoanaerobaculia bacterium
CGCCATACTGCCCTCCTAGCCATGATGAGATGGCGATTATCGGTACAGTGCAGTCGCGAATCGACATGCACTGCGCTCCGATTACTACAGCACAACGAAAAAAACAGCGAATCCGCTTAACGAATGGTGGACAACAACGGACGCCACGACCACCGATCGGCGCGCCGATTCACTCTTCGACGCATGTGCCGCGCCTACGAGCGCTTCCACCGCGCGACGATCTCACGATTTTCGATGTATTGAAGAAATGCCTGTGGCACAGCGGTTTCTTTGCACGTCGAGACAACTGCCACACGCGTTCGCGCGCGGTAGCGGCGACGCAAATGGATGGCGCGACGATGCGATGAAACGCTCCACAGCCTTCCGTGCGGCGCGTAAAAAAATTTTCCACCGGCGGGTCGCGCGGGCGACGCACGGCGCGAAAAACGCGGGTGAAGGAGCGAATCAGTGCAGGTGATTCGCGGCGCGCGACCTCGTTTGAGGATCGAATTGAGCGCGTCGCGAGGACGACGCGATGCCTCGACGGCGCCGATACTCACACGCCGAGCTTGCGCCTGAGCAATTCGTTGACCGCTTGTGGGTTGGCGCGGCCGCCCGACGCGCGCATCACCTGACCGACGAACCAACCGATCAGCGTCGGTTTCGCTTTCGCCTGCGCGACCTTGTCGGGGTTGGCGGCAACGATGTCGTCGACCATCTTTTCGATCGCGCCGACGTCGGAGACCTGCACCATGCCGCGCGTCTCGACGATCGCACGCGGATCTCCGCCTTCCAGCCAGACGATCTCGAACAGGTCCTTGGCGATCTTGCCGGAAATCGTGCCGGCCGAGATCAGGTCGACAATGGCGCCGAGCTGCGCCGCCGACACCGGCGAGCCGGTGATGTCCTTGCCTTCGCGATTGAGGCGGCCGAACAGCTCGTTGACGACCCAATTCGCGGCGGTCTTGCCGTCGCGTCCGGCCGCGACCTCTTCGAAGAACTCCGCCACCTCGCGCTCGCTGGCGAGCACGCCGGCGTCATAAGGTGAGAGACCAAAGTCGCGCGTGAACCGCGCCCGCTTCTCGTCCGGCAATTCCGGGAGCGCCGTTTTGAGCGCTTCGACATAGGCGGGGGTGAGTTCGAGCGGCAGCAGATCGGGGTCGGGGAAATAGCGGTAGTCGTGCGCCTCTTCCTTGCTGCGCATCGAGCGCGTCTCGCCTTGCCCGGATCGAACAGCCGCGTCTCCTGCTTGATCGTCCCGCCGTCCTCGATCACCCCGATCTGCCGGCGTGCTTCGTACTCGATCGCCTGGCCGATGAAGCGGATCGAATTGAGGTTCTTGATCTCGCAGCGGGTGCCGAAAGGTTCGCCCGGCCGGCGCACGGACACATTCACGTCGGCGCGCAGATTGCCCTTCTCCATGTCGCCATCGCATGTCCCGAGCCAGCGCAGGATGCTGCGCACCTTGATGAGGAACGCCTTGGCATCCTCGGAGCAGCGCAGATCGGGCTTCGACACGATCTCCATCAGCGCGACGCCCGAACGGTTGAGGTCGACCAATGACATCGTCGCGTGCTGATCGTGCAGCGACTTCCCGGCATCCTGCTCGAGGTGCAAGCGCTCGATGCCGACTGTGATCGTCTTGCCATCCGCCGTTTCGACGGTGACTTCGCCCTCGCCCACGATCGGCGATTTGTACTGGCTGATCTGGTAGCCCTGCGG
>DATART010000262.1:0-2703 GCA_036264035.1 Thermoanaerobaculia bacterium
GGCGGCGGCCGCCACAACCCGCGCGCGGAGGCGCGCTACTCGCCAGCCCCCGACGGCTGCGCCGCGCCCGACTTCTTCCGCGAGATCGCCTTCGCCTGCAGGAACAACCCGAGGTAATCGCGCCCGCCCGCCTTCGAATCCGTCCCGGACATGTTGAAACCGCCGAACGGATGCACGCCCACCAGTGCGCCGGTGCACTTGCGATTCAGGTACAGATTTCCGACGAAAAACTCCTCGCGCGCGCGATCGAGCTTCGATTCATCATCCGTGAAGACCGCGCCTGTAAGTCCGAACTGCGTATTGTTCGCGATGCGCAGCGCGTCATCGAAATCCTTCGCGCGCGTCACCGCGAGCACCGGCCCGAAAATCTCCTCCTGCGAGATCGTCGCGTCGGGCGCCACGTCGCCGATCACCGTCGGCTCCACGTAGAAACCTTCCGTATCGCGAACTTCGCCGCCGGCCAACAGCTTCCCTTCGCCGCGGCCCTTGTCGATGTACTCCTTGATCTTCTTCATCGCCGAGGCGTTTACCACCGGCCCGAACTGCGACGACCCCTCTTCCGGCGGACCGATGCGAATCGCCTTCGTCTTCTCGACCACCATCGGCACGAACTTGTCGTAGATCGCATCGTCGACGATCAGCCGCGAACAGGCGGAGCACTTCTGGCCTTGGAATCCGAATGCCGAGGCCACGACGGCGGATGCGGCGTCATCGAGATTCTTGTAATCGCGGTCGACGATGATCGCGTCCTTGCCGCCCATTTCCGCGACCACGCGCTTGATCCAGAGCTGTCCGGGCTGCGTCTTCGCCGCTTCCTCGTTGATGTGCAGCCCGACTTCCTTCGATCCTGTGAACGAGATGAAGCGCAGGCGCGGACTCATCACCAGCGGATCGCCGACCTCCGCGCCCGAACCGCTGACGAAGTTGACGACGCCGGCCGGCATGCCTGCTTCCTCGAGCAGCGCGAAGAAGCGCCACGCGATCCACGGCGCGTCCGACGATGGCTTCAGCACGATGCAGTTGCCTGTGACGACGCCGGCCGACGTCATGCCGGCCATGATCGCCAGCGGGAAGTTCCACGGCGGGATCACGCCGCCTACGCCGAGCGGGACGTAGACCAGCGCGTTGTCCTCGGTAGCGATCTTCGTGATCGGCTGCTCGCCGCCCCACCGATACGCTTCTCTGGCGTAAAACTCCAAAAAGTCGATTGCCTCGGCGGTGTCGGCGTCCGCTTCCGGCCACGTTTTGCCGACTTCGTAGACCATCGTCGCGGAAAATTCGTGCTTCCGCTGCCGCATCAGGTCCGCGGTTTTGACGAGCAGTCCCGCGCGAACGTCCACCGGCTGCCGCTTCCACGACTCGAACGCCTTCCACGCCGCGTCGAGGGCGTGCTCGACGTGCTGCCTGGTCGCTTTGTTAAAGCGGCCCAGGAGTTGCGACTTGTGCGAGGGATTGATCGATTCGAACGTCGGCAACCCCGTGATGCGCTCGCCTCCGATGACGACCGGATATTCGCGGCCAAACTCCGCGCGCACGGTGGCGAGCGCCGCTTCCATGGCCGCCTTGTTTTCCGGTGTGGTGAAATCGGTGAGCGGCTCGTTTTTGAATTCGCTGAGCATTATTCCTCCGCGACGCGTTGTTCCATCCCGCGGCGCCGCCGGTATGTACTCGAAAACGCTTGCCATCGCAATCGCGACAACGCTTCTTCTCGCATCGTGCTCATCCACGCTGCCGTGGGCGAACGAACCGATCGGGGAGGAGGTCAATCTCTCCTTCGTGATGCGCAACAATCTGCTATTCCTTCCCTCAGCGACCGTCGACGGCCGCCCGGGCCGGTTCCTCTTCGCAGCCGCCGACGCGCGCACCGCCCTCGACGAGCATTTTGCCGCCGCCCTTCCTCGGCTCCCGCGTTCCGGCGAGCGCATGCTGCAACTCAACGAAAAAGAATCGCTCCGCTTCACTCCCGTCGAAATGGATCTGCAGAAGGTCGCCGACGGCATCATCGGCGCCGACGTCTGGGGCAATCGTGCCGTCTCCATCGATTACACGTCGGGCTTGCTGACCTACCAGAAGGAAGGGATCCATCCCGAGCTGATGACGCTGTACCGATTCGCCGCCGAGCCGCGCGTCGATGTGTTGGTCGACGGCAAGACGATTCCAGCGATCGTTGACACGGCCTCTCCCGATACGCTGACGCTCCCGCGCGGCACCGCTTCCGCGGGACGTACGCACGCGCGCATCCAGCTCGCCGGAGCCGATCTCGGCACCCTCGACGTGAAGCTGGCCGAAGTCGCCGAGGCGCGCGTTGGCAATCGGATCCTGTCGAAATTTCTTGTGACGATCGACTATGGCAAGCGCGAAGTTGGACTTTGGCGCGATCCCCGCACGCCGTAGGCCTCGGCACGGAGGCTATGATTTGCATCATGCGTAAAACGCTCGCGATCCTTCTTTTCAGCGTCGCCACGACCGCGGGTGCGCAATCCTTCCAGTTGCACGGATTCCTCACTGCGCGAGAGATCTACGTGAACGCGCAGCGCTCCTGGCTCCAGGGCGGTGCCGGCCGCTTCGACGTGGGCGCCGACAGCGTCAACGATCACGCGCTGGTCAACACGTTCAACGCGCAACTGGGCTTCGACTGGACGCCGATGTCGTGGTTCCTCGTGCACGCCGACGGAGTCGCGCGGCGTCAGCAGTCGGGCCACG
>DATART010000272.1:0-6627 GCA_036264035.1 Thermoanaerobaculia bacterium
GTACCGCTCCCACGTCTCGCCGTGCGCGAACCATTTCTCGTAGTTGCGGCCGTGCAGGCGGGCGTAGGCGAGCGGGCCGGTCATGGCGTCCGACGGCTTGACGGAATCGTGGAAGAGCGGCTGATCGACGTTCACCCAAGCCACGTCATGTTCGTTGAGGAATTGAAAGAACTCCTCGTTCTGAAAGGTCGAGTGACGGACTTCGAGCGCGAGTGGATATCCGTCAAACGCGTTGAACAGCGCTCCGAGTTTGTCGCGTGACTCTTCGCTGTTTTTGAAGCTCCACGGATACTGCAACAGCACCGCGCCGAGTCGATTGGCGTCGGCCAGCGGATCGAGGTAGTTGCGAAACGCGGCGACGTCGGCATCGATGAGTGCTCCATCGTCATGCGTAAATCCGCGGAAGACTTTCGTCGTGAATTTGAACTTCGGATTCTCCGCCACGCGGCGTACCCACGACTTCGAATGCGACGGCGGCGGGATACGGTAGAACGGCGAATTGATCTCGATCGTGTCGAAGAACGAGGCCAGATAGGCGAGGTGATCGAACTTCGAACCGTGCGGCGGATAGACGGTTCCCTCCCAATCCTTGTAGCTCCAGCCGGCTGGTCCGATGCGAATGTGATGTTCCATATTTCGATGGTCAATACGTTGACGAACTTATTTTGAGCAAGGCGTAATTCGTTGCCTGTGCTGGACATCTATGCTAAAAGGCAGCCCAACGAATCCAGCGAAATACAACACCTTCCAGGAACTGCGATAGAGCGTTCGGGGGGCGTGCTGTGTTCGTTACCGAAGGGAGGCTGGTCGACCTATCCGATTTCGCTTGTGAAGCACCAAAGCGGGGGCGAAGGTCGCGGCACCCCGCACACACTCTGAGCTGCGGCATCACATTTTTCATCGTACGAACAAAGGAACAACTTAGGAGATCAAGGTTCATGGATACATTCAACGACAAGTCTCTCAACTGCGCCGATTGCGGACAGGAATTCGTGTTCAGCAAAAACGAGCAGGCCTTTTACTCAGAGCGTGGCTTCACGAACGAGCCGAAGCGCTGCAAGAACTGCCGCGACAAGCGGAAGACGGCGCGCGACGGAAACGGCGGCGGCGGTGGCCGCGAGCGTTCCATGGTGAGTGTGACGTGCGATAGCTGCGGAGTCGCGACCGAAGTCCCGTTCACTCCCGTCAGCGGCAAACCTGTCTATTGCCGCGATTGCTACAACCAGCGCCGCTCCACGACCCGCTCCTCGAGCTGGGCGTAAGTTTTTACTTTCGACTTTTTGACGGCGGACTTCGGTCCGCCGTTTTGTTTTTGCCTCGCATACAATCCCGCCCGCTTGACCCGCCCCCTTTCCAAACCCGTCCGCAACATTCTCGATCTCGTCGGCAACACGCCGATGCTGCAGCTCGCGAATATTGCCGGTCCTGACGGCGCCGATCTCTTTGTAAAGCTCGAGTTTCTCAATCCTGGCTTCTCCGTCAAAGACCGCATCGGCGTTGGCATGATCGAGCGCGCCGAGCGCGATGGGAAGCTCGCCAAAGGCGGCACGATCATCGAGCCGACCGCCGGCAACACCGGCATCGCCCTCGCGCTCGCGGGCACGCGCATGGGCTATCGCGTCATCCTCTGCGTCCCCGAAAACTTCTCCACCGAAAAGCGCGAGGTGATGAAAGCCCTCGGCGGTGAAGTGGTGCTCACGCCGAAGGACGACGGGATGAAAGGCGCGATCGCGAAAGCCGAGGAGTTGTCGAAGACGATCGAGAACTCGTATGTCCCGCAGCAGTTCGCGAATCCGTACAACGCCGAGTCACATTACGCGACGACCGGTCCGGAGATCTGGGAGCAGATGGACGGCCGCATCGATGCCTGGCTCGCCGGCGCCGGCACAGGCGGCACGTTCAGCGGCGTCGCGAAGTATTTGAAGGAGCGCAATCCGAAGTGCTGGTGCGTCGTCGTCGAGCCGCAGGGATCGATTTTGAAGGGTGGAGAGGCTGGTCCGCACGAAGTCGAAGGGATCGGCGCGTCGTCGTTCATCCCGCCCGTTCTCGACATGTCGCTCGCCGATGAAGTTATCCAGATCTACGACGATCCCGCCTTCGTCATGGTGCGGCGACTCGCATCGGAAGAAGGGGTGCTTGGCGCGTCGTCCGCGGGCGCGAATGTCTCGGCCGCGCTGCAGGTCTGCAAAAACCTCGGTCCGGGCAAGCGCGTAGTCACGCTCATCCCCGACGCTTCGGAACGTTACATGTCGAAGGGCATTTATACGAAGTGGGCGAAGCCGCTCGCGCCCGATCACGCGGATTGACGCAAAGGAAACAGTATGGGTTTCTCCACCGATTGCATCCACGCCGGCCAGGAGCCGGAGCCGGTCACCGGCGCCGTCACCTATCCCATTTTCCAAACGTCGACGTACGTCCAGCCGGAGCTCGGCAAGAACAAAGGCTTCGAATACGCGCGGACAAAAAATCCGACGCGTTCCGTGCTCGAGGCGAACCTCGCGGCGCTCGAACGGGGCAAACACGCGCACTGTTTCGCCTCGGGGATGTCGGCGACCGACACAGTCTTCCGCATGCTGAAGTCAGGCGATCACGTCGTCGCCGGCGAGAACATGTACGGCGGCTCGTTCCGGCTCTTTAACAAAGTGTGCGAAAAGTTCGGCCTGCAGTTCACGTATGTCGACACCGCGTGCGTCGAGAAAGTGCGCGCTGCATTGCGTCCGAATACGAAGATCGTTTTCCTCGAGACGCCGACCAATCCGATGATGACGGTCACCGACATCGCCGCGTGTGCCGCAGTTGCGCATACGAATGATTCGCTGGTGGTGGTCGATAACACGTTCTGTTCGCCGTGGTTGCAGCAGCCGCTCGAGCTCGGCGCGGACATCGTCGTGCACTCGACGACGAAGTTTCTCAACGGCCATTCCGATTCAGTCGGCGGCGTCGTCATCACGAACGACGACGCCATCGCCGAGCAGATCGGATTTCTGCAAAACGCTGTCGGCGCGATCCTGTCGCCGATGGATTCGTGGCTCATCCTCCGCGGCGTGAAGACGCTCGCCGTGCGCATGCAGCAGCACGAGCAGAACGGGCGGGCGATGGCCGATTACCTGTCGCGCCAGCCGAAGGCGCTCAAGACGTACTACCCCGGTCTTCCCGATCACCCGCAGCACGAGCTCGCCAAGCGTCAGATGCGCGGCTTCGGGGCGATGATCTCGTTCGAGCTCGGCTCGCTGGCAAACGCGAAGAAGTTCCTCGACCGCGTACGCCTCTGCTCGCTCGGCGAATCGCTCGGCGGAGTGGAAACGCTGATCTCGCATCCCGAAACGATGACCCACGCGTCGGTGCCTCTGGAAACGCGTACCCGACTCGGCATCACGCCCGGCCTCGTGCGTATCTCGGTCGGAATCGAAGATGTGGAGGACTTGATCGCGGACGTCGATCAGGCGTTCTCGGCCGTATAAGAAACCGTTTCACCACAAAGACACAGAGCACAAAGAGATTTCTTCGTGTCCTTTGTGTCTTTGTGGTTCAAAGCTTTTCGAGGAATGACAGGCCACCCGCACCCGTTTTATCGTCGCCCCCAATGAAGAAACTTCTTCTCGCGGTCCTTACGATCGCCTTCACGTTCGGCGCGACACTCGCGCAGGGCGAGGGGGCGTCTGATGAGACGCGGATGACGTTGCGCGGCGAGTTCGTGCGGCTCATTAATCGCGACCGCGCCAGGTTCGGACTGCCTCCGGTTCAGTTCGACGCGCAGGTTTCCGCCACGGCCGATGCCTACTGCCGGGCGCAGATTCGCAACGGCACGACCGGACACTTCACGACCGACGGTGAGGCGCCGTACATGCGCTACTCATTCGCCGGCGGCAATGATGGTGTCAGCGAGAACGCCGCCGCGTGGTCGGCCAACTACGCGTTCCCCGACTCCTCGCTGTACGACATGATGCGGCGCTCGGAAGCCGCGATGATGGCCGAGGTCGCGCCACATGACGGGCATCGCAAGACCATCCTCGATCCGGCGGCGACGCACGTCGGCATCGGCCTGGCTTGGGAGAAGGGTGAGTTCCGCCTGACGCAGGAGTTCATCCGCCACTACGTCGACTGGCTTCGTCCGCTGCCGCGCCGCCTCGCCACCGCGCAGCCGGTGCTTTGCAGCGGCTACGCGGTCAAGGGATATGACGTCGAGGCGATCACCGTGCATCACGAGCCGCTGCCGCAGCCGATGGCCGCGGTGACCGCGAATGCGATTCAGACCTACAGCCTGCCCAACGCCCGCCGCGAGTACCTGCCGCGACTGCGGGGCAAGTTCACGCGGCACGTTGCCGGCGGCATTGAAGAAGTCCGTGAGGAGTACAGCGACGGACGCCGCGGCGATTTCCAGGTTGCCGACGACGGCAAGTTCGCCTTCGCCATTCCGTTGCCCGACGGCCCCGGCATCTACACGGTGGTTGTGTGGGTGCGTCCGCACGGCGGCACCGGTGACGCCATTCCGGCCAGCGACGTTTCGATTCGCGTCGACAACGCCGCGCCGATCGCGATCAGCGGCACGCGCTGACCTGTCGGACCGCGGGCGAGACGCCCGCGTTCCCAGTACACTCCGCGCCATGTGCGGCATCAACGCGATTTACGCGTACGGCGGCGCGGCGCCGGCGGTCGATCGCGATGAAGTGATTGCCACGCGCGAGTGCATGCACAGCCGCGGTCCCGACGCCGGCGACGCCTGGTTTTCCAACGATGGCCGCGTCGGACTCGGGCATCGCCGCCTGGCCATCATCGACCTCTCGCCCGGCGGCGCGCAGCCGAAACATTTCGGTGCGCTCACGATCGTCTTCAACGGCGAGATCTACAACTACCGCGAACTGCGCGGCATGTTCACGATCGTGTTGTGGGACGGCGCGCGGCAGCGGATGCTGTTGGCGCGTGATCCGTACGGCATCAAGCCGCTGTACTACGCCGACGACGGCGCGACGATTCGAGTCGCCTCGCAGGTGCGCGCGCTGATCGCCGGCGGAAACGTGTCGGCGCAGTTCGATCCCGCCGGCGCCGCCGGATTTTTTCTCCGAGGGACGGTGCCGGAGCCGTTCACGATGTATCGGGCCATTCGGGCGCTTCCGGCGGGCTCGTACATGTACGTCGATGCGAGCGGCGTCCGCGAGCCCGTGCCGTATTTTTCGATCGCGGCGACGTTGCGCGCTGCGGTCGAGCGTGATGAACACGTTACGGAGGCTCAGCGGCGCGAGATCGTACACGACGCGGTGCTCGAATCGGTCCGCTATCACATGGTGGCCGACGTTCCGGTGGGAGCTTTTTTGTCCGCCGGCATCGACTCGACCGCGGTCGTCGCGCTCGCACGGGAGACCGGTGCGGCCGACCTGCAGACGATGACGCTGCGTTTCGAGGAGTATCGCGGACGCGTCAACGACGAGGCGCCGCTGGCGGCGCTCGTGGCGCGGCAGTACGGCGTCCGCCATTCGATCCAGGAGTTGACGCTGGCGGATTTCCGCGCCGAGCTTCCGCGGATTTTCGCAGCGATGGATCAGCCGACCGTCGATGGCCTCAACAGCTATTTCATCAGCAAGGCCGCGCACGGCCTCGGCTTGAAGGTGGCGATGTCCGGCGCCGGCGGCGACGAGCTTTTCGGCGGATACACGTCGTTCCGCGACATCCCGCGGTGGATGCCTGTGACGTCGTTGCTGGCGCGCGTTCCGAAACTCGGAGACGGGGTGCATCGATTGAACAGCGCGCTATCGAAACGCAGCCGCCACATCAGTCCGAAGATGGGAGAGATCGTCCGCTATGGCGGCAGCTACGCCGGCGCGTATCTCGTCAAGCGCGGACGCTTCCTCGCCTCCGAGTTGCCGGCGATCCTCGGCGATGAAATCGCGGTTGAAGGATTGCGCCGTCTCGACTTACTGACGCTCATCGAACGCGCCGTGACTCCCGATCCCGGCAACGCCTTCGCGCGCGTGGCTGCCCTCGAGTCGTCGCTCTATCTTCGCAACCAACTTTTACGCGACATGGATTGGGCGTCGATGGCGCATTCGCTCGAAGTGCGCGTGCCGCTCGTCGATGCGCATCTCCTGCGCAAAGTAGCGCCGGCGCTGGTTACGCGCCGCGAGCGCGGCAAACAGTTGCTCGCCGCCGCGCCGCGTCCGCCGCTGCCGGCCGAAGTTCGAGAACGGCGGAAAACAGGATTCACGCTGCCGATCAAGGAATGGCTGACGCAGGAAGCGGGCGGCCCCGTCGAATTCGGCAAACGGAGTTGGGCGCGCAAAGTGTACGAGGTGATGTTCAGCGCGGAGCGCGGACATTGGTAGGCATCTACCGCTGCCCGAACTGCCTCGGCGCTTTGACCGCACACCTCGGCGCCTTGCATTGCGATCGCGAGGACATCGATTATCCCGTCGTCGATCAAGTCGCCGACTTTATGCGCGGCGTCTACTACGACCAATTCGACGAAACCACGATCCTCACCGCGGAGCACCGCCAGGCGCTGGAACGCGAAAATGACGGCGCCATCGCGCGGATCAACGATTTCTATCTCCCGCTGATCAAGGGGAGTGCGTTGCGGATTCTCGATGCCGGCTGTGGCAACGGCATCTCCGTCGATCTCCTCACCGCCGCCGG
>DATART010000373.1:0-10258 GCA_036264035.1 Thermoanaerobaculia bacterium
GTCCGTTCGCCCCCTCGGTTCTGCGCGACGCGGTAGGGGAGTGGTTCGAGACCGACTACGACGTGGCGTTCATGCTGCAGGTCTACCAGATCCGTGAAGAGAAGCGCGCCCAGATTCCAGCAGTGACGCACGTGAACGGATCGGGACGTCTGCAATCAGTCGACGAACAGCAGAACGCCCGGTACTACCACCTCATCGAAGCGTTCCGCGACCTCACCGGAGTGCCGCTCGTGCTCAACACCTCATTCAACGAGAACGAACCTGTGGTCAACACGCCAGCGCAAGCGCTGGACTGCTTCCTGCGCACGAAAATGGACCTGCTGGTGATGGGCGACATGATGATCCAGCGTGCGAGTGTGGGACATCACCTGCTTCTCCGGAACAGCTCGACCGACAGCATCCCCTCGGCCAGGAATCGCTCGAACGCATAGCGCCAACCCGGGCGGCCGTCGAGCAGAGTGCGTTTTGCGATCAATGTGTAAGCCAGCGTGGCAAACGGCGCGATCACGCGCAGTTTGCGGATGCGCCCCTGCGTCGGCAGCGCCTTCCACGATGTTGCGCGTAGTTTGTTCGCCTCCTGACGCATGTACTTCCGCTGCCGTTCGATAAAGCGGCGGAGGTCTTTGCGGTCATCGTGGATCAGCGGTGTTTGCAGCCGTTCGACGCGGCCGTGCATCCGCACGCGTTGCGTATGGCCGTCCTGCCAGAATTCGAACGCGCCGCGCCGAAGCAGGACGGCGCGCGGCGGATAGAGCGCGGAACGGAGCGTGCGTCCGTGAATCGCGTAGATGAACGCTGCTTCATATCCAGCCAGGTCCGGCGGCGGATCGAGCGACGCCAACTCGGCGACAACTGCCGGGGAGACAAAATAATCCGCATCGAGCGTGAGTACCCACGGCGTCGTCACGTGCTCCACGCCGAAGCTCCATTGCCGGTCGTGCGAGTCGAACGCCCGAGGAATGACGCGGACGTTCGCGAAGCGGCGGGCTATGTTGACCGTGTCATCGCTGCTCAAGCTGTCCACGATCACGACCTCGCGCGCCCAGGCCAGCTGTTCCAACGTACGGCCGATGTTCGCCTCCTCATCGCGGGTGAGGATGAGCGGTGTGATGCGGTCGAGCATCAGCGCCGCTCCCGTTTCACGGCGCGTTTGATCGCGCTGTGGAGCAGGATCGCATTTCGGAATCCGAGCAGGCGGGCCATGACGCGCATTAGCTGCTGCTGCTCTTCATCGCGCGGCTGGAAGTGCGGGTCAAGCTCGCGAATGTGCCGTGCTGTTGCATCGAATGCCTTCCGGTCATGCAGGCTGAGCACGCGCATTTCCTTGTAGAAATACTGTGCGAGGCGTCGCTGGCGGGCGGTCGTCAGCGCTCCGTCCGCTGACAGCCGCTCTTCGATTTTGTAGAGGATCCGATGATGTTCTTGTGCATTCGCAAGCATCGTGGTGTTCGTCATGCGTGCGCCGCCGTGTTCGCGCATCTTGTAGGCGGAACCTTCTACCGTGACGATCCGTTGCGCGCGGAGGGCGGCCTGGCAGAAGTAGTCCCAATCGTCCAGTTTGCGAAGTGCCGGATCCCATCGCCACTCGGGATGGCGAGCGTACAGCGCAGCGGAGGTCGGGACTGCAATACCGGCAAGGACGTCATCGATGATCTGTTCGAAGACAGGCGCCGCAAACGCCGCGGTCCATCCACCTCCCTCGGAGCACCATCCCGAAACCGCGATATCGGCGCCCGTCGTTTCGAGCGCGCGGACTTCCGCAGCGAGATGGCCGGGCACGAGAGTGTCATCGGAGTCGAGAAACTTGATATAGGTTCCCGTCGCCGCATCGATCCCGCGATTCCGGGCCGCGGACTGGCCGCCGTTGACCGGCATCCGCAGACATCGAACCGCGGGATTTCCGTCGTAGACGCGCAGCGAATCCCACGTGCCGTCGGTCGAAGCATCGTCGACGACGATCACATTCGCGCCTTCACCGAGCGCCGATTCGATCGCCTCGTGCACCAGCGTGGCGCGGTTGTAGACGGGGATGATGATGTCGACGCTGCTCATGACCGTTCCGCTGCGATGCGTGCGTAGTGTTGCTCCATTTCGGAGGCCACACGATCCCATGTGAATCGCGACTGCACCAACTCGCGACCGCGCTGTCCCATCGCCGCGCGCGCGCCGCTGTCGCTGAGCAGCCGGCGAATGGCCGCGGCAAGCGCGTCGGGCGCATTGCTCGTGACGATCCCGGCTCCCGCGGATTCGACGTCCGCCGCCAGCCCCACTTCGGGGGTCACGATCACCGGCATTTCCACGGCCATCGCCTCCAGCACGACATTGGCGAAGTTTTCCGAGAGCGACGGCAGTACGAGCGCCGCCGACGTTCGCAGCAACTCGTCCTTGGCCGCACCGCTGACCGGACCGCGGAAGTCGACGCGATCGGCAACGCCGTTTCTCTCCGCCTGCGCGCGAAGTTTCGGGGTGAGCCCCTCATCGTCGTTCCCGGCGATAACGACCTTAACGGCGGGAACTTCCTTGATTGCATCGAGCAGAAATGCGAGTCCTTTCTTCCAGTTGATGCGGCCCAGAAAAAGCAGGGTGTCAGGGAAGCGAGTGGTCGAATCAGTCAGCGGAAGGTCGATGCCATTCGGAACCACGATGGGATTGGGCAACGGAACCCCGATGCGCCGCGCGTCGTCCCACTCCACCTGCGCGGTGAAGTGAACCGACGCCGCGTTTGCGAACGTCCGCCGTTCGACGGCGCGGATCCACAGCTTCTTCGCCACGCTGCTTTTCCGCGCGACCAGCTCCGGAACGAGCATCCCGCGCGGCGAAACGATGTATGGAACGCTGCGGCGTGCCGCGGCGCGGGCGGCGGCGTAGGTGGGCCAAAGAAACACCGAGTGGAGATGGACGGCGTCGTAGCCGGCCATTGAGACCAACGCGGCGCGCATCGCCGGCGCAACGTAGAGCCGCCGGAATGTCGATCGAAAGTAGCGGACCGACACTCCGTCGAGGTCGACGGGAACGCCGAGCGGCACATCCGATTCGTGGTCTCCGTCGACGTTCGTCGTGAAGACGTCGACCTGATGTCCCCGCGCAGCCAGAGCGCGGCAAAGGCCGTGAACGGCGTAGATCGGACCGCCGTACCGCGTCGCGGGCAGGTAAGTCGGTACGACGTGGAGGAGGCGCACGCGCGCTACGGTGCTACGCCGTGGCTGCGGACGTCAATGGCGTCTTGCCCGGCGCGAGCATTCCCTTCATCGTCGCTTCCGCCTCGGCCAGGCGTTCATCGAGAGCCGCCGTCGCGAACATGCAGCCGACAAAAAACGCGGTCAGCAGCGTCAGCACCGGATCGGAGTACGCCTGCGCGGAAACCATGAACTCGATGACATTTGAGGCGACGATTCCGAACAGCGCGGCCCGCGCCAGTTGCGATGAGCCGGGAACGTCGGGATGCCCCGAGATTTTCAGCATCGTTACGATCATTATGAGACCGAGCACGGCCACGGCCATGAGACCCGGAACTCCCAGCTCGATCGCCAGTTTTCCGAGCCCGCCTTCCTGCCAGCCGAGCGTCGTGCCGGTGTCTTCGCGCAACACGTGATACACGCCCTGCGTCGCGGTGCCGAGGCCTGCGCCCATGATGCCGGACTGCTCGACCGTGCCGCTGAGGCCTCCCTCGAGGCGGCCCCACAGTTCGTCCTGAGTCGTATAGGCCGATTTCGTGTAAACGCTCGACTCTTCGTTCTGCGAGATCTTCGCGGTGACGAAGATCATGACGATGCCGGCCAATCCGAACGAGACCACTTGGGTCGTCGAAAGGCGCCGGAAATACCGCCACAGAAACGCGACGGCGAAGACCGCGATCATGTAGAGCGCCTTGCGCCGCCCACTGATGAGGCAATTCAAAAAGCCCCAGCCGCTGACCGCCAGCCAGATCGAGGCGGTTCGGAACGCCCGCGCACGCACGGCCATGGTCACGCCGACCATCGTAAGCAGTGCGGCATGCCAACCCATGATGTCCGGCGCGCGGTAGAAACCGGAGAGCAGGCGGACGCTCAGGCCGGTCAGGAAGCGCAGATTCTCTCCGAGAGCGACCGTGCCGAGGGCGCGCCACTCCACGCGAAAATATTCGAGCGGCGTGCCGATCATGGCGATCGACGTCACTACGGCATAGAAGCGGAAGAGTCCGAAAAGCTGCTCCTCGCGCTGCAGGTACGCGTAGCCGATGATGACCGCGGGCAGCGGCGCGCAGTACAGGAAGAAGCTCATCGCCGGCGCCTTCCATTGATCGATGCCGAACGTAAAGAGCCCGTTGACGGCAGCGAGAAAGAGGAAGACAAACACGAAAATCAACGACCCGTAAAGTGACGGGAAGCGCTTGGTAAATTCGCGCGCATGCCGCTGCAGCGTCACCTGCGCGGCGAAGATCACCACCACGTAGATCAAAACGATGCTGATCGACATGATCACCGGCGTGCCGGGCGTGAGCTTGCGCGCCGGATCCTGAAGAACGCCGCACAGAATGGCCAGCAGCCAGCCGCGCCGCCAGTCGACCAGCGTCAAGGACGCCGATAACAGGAGGAAGGCCGAAAAAATGATCGTGACGGTCATCGGGCTGTGCCGGTTGGAACGTGATCCGCTCGCGGCTCATTTCTGCCGATCAGCCGTCGGCCGCCGCGCGCCAGACGCCGCGCCTGCATCCATCCCCGCAACTCGCCAATCAACTTCGTCGGAATCGTCCACGGATGCGTGAGGTGATAGCGCGTGACGACGTTCCGCCGCAGACGGCGCAGCGCATACCGAAGAAGCGGCGGACGATGATGGATAGCGAAGTAGTAATCGCCGGCCGAATGCGCGGGCGACGGACTGCTGCGATGGTCGCCATATGATCGCAGTCCGCCGCTGGCCAGCTTGAGATGATGCAGGCCCGCCTGCGGCGAGAACCACACCTTGCCGCCCGCCGCGATCAGCCGCAAGGCGAAGTCGGTTTCGAATCGGTAGGCGACGCCGACGTAGTTCTCATCGAAGCCGCCGGCGTCAATGGCATGCTGACGTTTCACCGAGAGGTTCCCGGCCATCACATTCGCCACGAACTGCCCGGTGTCGTGATTGAAGTGAAACTCGAGATCGTCTTCCGGCTGGTCGTAGTGATGGGGCGTTTCGCCCGGCTGCAGAATTTGTCCGACGACCGCCCAGATCGATTCGTCCGCATGCGCACGCTGGTGCGCAGCGATGAGGCCGGCCGCAGGCTCGACGTCGTCGTCGATGTAGAGCACCACCGGCGTCGTCGCGGCAAGGAGGGCAACATTCATCGCGTGAGGGATGGACGGTTGATCGAGGCGGATGAGCCGAATGCGCCCTTGCCGGTCCCACTCCGCAAGCGGTTTATTTTCTTCGACGCTTTGATCGACGACGATGATCGCGTCGGGCGGCGGATCGATCTCGAGCAGCCGGCGAACGGTTTCCGCGACGATCGCGCCGCGGTTGTACGTCGGGATCGCGACCGTGATCATTTCACCGCACCTTCGCTGACATACGCCAGCGCCGCCTTGACGCCCTCGATCCCGCGCGCGAACGTCCACGTGGCGATGATCTCGCGCGAACGCTGCGCCATCCGCGCGCGAAGTTCCGGATCAGCGACCAGACGCGCCATCGACTCCGACAACGCCTCGGCGTCGCCAGCGGGATACACAAACGCGTTCTCCCCTTCGAGCACGATGTCGCCGATCGAGCCGCAACGGTCCGTCACGATGACCGGCAGTCCGCACGCCATCGCTTCATTGATTACCGCGCCGCGCGGTTCGTACGTCGACGGCAGCACGAACACATCCGACATTCCGTAGTACTTCGGCAGCTCGCTCTGATTCACGAAGCCCGCGAAATGGACATTGTTGAGCTTACGGTTGCGCGCGAACGTTTCGAGCGACTCGCGCAGAACGCCGTCGCCGAGAAAGAGGATCGCCGCGCGGTCGCGATCGGGAAGGAGTTCGTACGCGCGCAGCAGCGTCATCGGATCTTTCCGTTGGACCAGCTTCGCCGAAAAGACGAAGAGCGCCTGTTCCGGCCGAATGCCGAGTTGCTTGCGCATCGCCTCACGCTCGCCGGGTGCGAAGCGGCTTGCCTCGGTGAAGCGCTCATTGTCGACCGCCCAGGGCAAGAGGAAGAAGTGCTGAGGATCAGCGCCGTAGTGGCGGTAGTAGTCGGCGTTCAAGGCGCCGGAAACCATGAAGCCGCTCGCGCCTCGGCACAGAGTCCGCAGCAGCCGCGCGCGCATGCGGCTGCGCAGCGTCGTCTCGGGTGGCGGAAAACTGCTATCGCCGTAAAGAAAAAAGGGGACGCCAGCCCACCAGCAGGCGGCGATGCCGAGGAGCGCGCTGATCGAGCCCCAGCCGAGCATGAAGATCACTATCTCGTACGGATCGCGCAGCAGCGCGGGGACGAGTCCGGGATTGATGTGGCGCGTCCAGGCACGGTTGCTGTCGTGCACGAGGTTGCGCAGAAATTTGTGTTGGTAGCCGCTGAGCAGTTCGACATCCCACTTCAGCGCCGTTCCCATGTCGGCGTCGCGATACGTGCGCACCCCGGCATCGGATAGATACAGCACTGTGAGATTCACCTCGGAGTCCGCAGCGAGCAGGCGAAAAAACGGATCCTGATACTGGATCACATGCGACGCGACGATGGCGATGCGGCGGCGTTTCACCTCGCGTCATCTTCGCATAGCGTTCAGGCGGTTCTCGTAGAACGCGGTCAATTCGCGCGCAACGCGGTCCCACGAATAACGCCGCGCGGTGACTGCGGCGGCGGTGCTCATCGCGCTCGCGCGTGCAGGATCGCTGACGATGGCCAGCACGGAATCGGCGACCGCATTCGCGTCGCCCGGTGGGATGAGAACGCCGTCCGAGCCGCTGGTGATGACGTCGTGCATTCCTCCGGCGTCGCTCGCGACGACACAAAGTCCGCGGCTCATCGCTTCCAGAAACGCCTTTCCGAATCCTTCGAAGAACGACGGAAAAAGAAAGATGCCGTGCGCGTCATAGAGATCGCGCAGCGCTTCCTGCGTCGTCCAAGGAATGATTTCAAGCCGCGCATTCGCCTCGGCATTCAGCAAGGCGCGAATGCTCGCCTCGCTCGCGCCGTCGCAGACCCATGTGAAGCAAAGGTCCGCGCCGGACTGCGCAAGCTTGTTCATCGCCGCGGCCGCGATCATCGGACCTTTCACAAATGCGAATTGCCCCACGTTGAGCACGCGGCGAAGCCGCTGCGCGGTCATCGTCGGCGCACCCTCCTGCATAAAAGAATCGGGAGCCGCCTGGGGGATCGTCGCGATCTTTTCGCTCGGCACGCCCATCCGTTCGTGGAGGAACGCGGCATCGAGCGACGACGAAACGACGTGTCCGTCCGCCTCGCGCGCGATTGCTTTGGAGTGGCGTCTCAGTTGCGGCGCGAGCGCCTGCGTCGCCAGCCGCCGGGCCGCGTTCCGCTCGTCGCTGCCGAATTTCTTCAGCCACGGCCGCAGCGTTTCTTCCACGTTCAACTCGAACCCGTGCGAGCGATGAATAAAAACCGTCTTTGGCGCGATCATGTGCACGGCCCGCGCGGCGCGGAAACCGTGCGGTTGATTGACATGGACGACGTCGTACTCCTGCCGCCGCAACGCCGCCACCACCGCCCGCTCGTACGCCCTCGGCTGCTCCAGAAGAATGTGGAGATTGCCATGCTGAATGCGCCGCCCGAGGTCGTCCGACCATATTGCGTCGACCTCATGCCCAAGCACCCGCAACGCATGCATCGTCCGCACCTCGGTGCCCGCCGCCCCGCGGTTTGGATCGGCGGCCGTGTCGGACATCATGAGCACTCTCAACGTCGAACGCATCTGCGGGACGAGCCCGGCGAGGACGCTATCATGCGTCGCGCGTCAGGAGGTGGCGATGTCTCACGTGCGAGCGGCCCTCGATTTGCTGCGTAATCTGACAGCGCATCCAATCCGAAGCGGCCGCCAGATGGGCCGCGTGCCCGACGCATTTCGCGCGTCGCGGTTCTGCGAATCGTGGCCGGCGACGCCGGCCCCCGAGGGGCCGGACGATGCCGAACCGAATCCGCTGCGCGCATTTTTCGATGCACGTACCGACGGGCCCGGGATCTGGAAATGGCTGCACTACTTCGACATCTATCACCGCCATCTGCAGAAGTTCGTCGGTACCGACGCGCACATCGTAGAGATCGGCGTCTACAGCGGCGGAAGCCTCGACATGTGGCATGACTACTTTGGCGGGAAGGCGCGCGTCACCGGCGTCGACATCGCGCCGGAGTGCCGCTCGTATGAGGATGCGCGGACGAAGATTGCCATCGGCGATCAGGCCGACCGCGCGTTCTGGGCGAAGTTCCGGCAGGAAAATCCGGACGTCGATGTCATCATCGACGACGGCGGCCATCAGCCGGAGCAGCAGCTCGTCACGCTCGAAGAGACGCTGCCGCACATTCGTCCGGGCGGCGTCTACATCTGCGAGGATGTGCATGGCCGCGGCAGCCACTTCGCGGCGTTTGCGCACGCGCTGGCCGACAATCTCAATGAGTCGCGCCGCGCGCCCGATCCCGCGGGACTGCCGCGATACAAGGCCACGCCGTTTCAATCGGCGATTCAGTCCGTCTCGTTTTACCCGTACGTCGTCGTGATCGAGAAGAGCGCCGCGCCGCGCGCCGAATTCACCGCGCCGAAGCACGGAACAGCGTGGCAGCCGTTTCTCGATTGAGAAAACGGTACGACGTGTTGCTGCCGGGTATCTTCGTCCAGCGGGCGCCTGATTGGCACGGAGCGGGAACCACTCCGACGACCACCGCCGCGCCGGCGCGGCGAAACGCGTCGTCGATGCGTTGTCGCGTGGCGGGAGGTGCGTTCCAGAAGGCGTCGACGGAATCGGTCGGAACTTCAGCGACGACGTGTGCGCGCGCGAGCCGCGGCCAGGAAACGCCGATCGTCGTGCCGATCCCGGCAACTCCGTCACCGTCGCGCAAACCATTTGCGTGCAGGCCTGCCGCAATCGGCCACTCGGGTGGGAGCGCGGATCGAGCCGGATACTGCTTCATCAATTCCACGATCGTCGCCACGAGAAGCGAGGCCACGACCACGACGGTAGCGGCTCGAAGAATTCGCCAATCGACGTCGACGCTGATGAGCATGGACAGGAAGAGCAGGACCATGAACGCGCCGACGTATCGCCCCTCGACATGAAGGAGTCCATAAAGAGCGAGTGCCAGGAGTGCCGGGATGCCGATGCGCAGCGCGTCGCCGGGCGGACGGCGGCGTCCGGTGATCACAAGGAGGATTGCCAGCGCGGCGAACGCCCACTGTGTCTTGGAGAAAAGGACGTAGTACGTCTTCCCCGTCTCGATCGATGCGCGGATGTGGCCGCGGAGATCGAAGTGCGTCCGCATCCCCTCGTTCCAGTACGAAGGGTCGAACCAGGGCGGGTAGGTGGCTTGAATCGGACCGTTGAATTCAAATGCGGCCGGTTGGTCGAAAATCCGCCGCGTCGGATGAACCGGCGTTCCGCTGCCCGCCGGCGCGCCGTGCCAATGCGTGTAATAGGCGACGTCGTTCACGAAAAGCGCATACGCGAGTTTTCCGGTATCGCCGAACGTGAACCGTCCCTTCTGCCGCGACAATGCGCCGATCCACGGCGCGGCGGCGAACGCGAACGCGAGAAACGACAACAATGCCGCGCGCAGCCTGCGTCGCGTCGGCAAGGCACACAAAAGGAACGGAATCGACGCGACGAACATGACGCTCTTCGTCAAAAACGCAAGCGCGCATACGACGCCGAGTGCGACGGAGAACAACGGCCGGCCGCTGGACGCTTTCAGCAACAGGAATGCGATCAGCCAGATCAGCGCGGACAACAGCAGATCGGGCGTCACGACCGCGACCGTCACCTGCGCGATCGAAGACCAGAGAAACAACGCGTAGCCCCACAGGAGCACCGCCTTTCGCCGCGCCGGGGTCCATGACGATCGCGCGATCAGCTCGCGGATGAACAGCGTGAATGTGATCAGGCCGATGACGAACGCAACGTAATTCGCAACATGAACGGCACGGAACTCCATCTGCGCCGTGGGGCGCATGAGGAAACGAACCGCCGCGAGCAATGCGGCATATACCGGTCCCCAATATCCATTGACGATGCCGCGGAAATTGCCGGCCAGAAAGCGATCGGAGAGGTCGAGATAGGAAATTCCGTCAGGATTCATATCGCTGCGCGACAGCCAC
>DATART010000356.1:0-3634 GCA_036264035.1 Thermoanaerobaculia bacterium
TGACGAATTCCGGATTGTCGCCGATGCGCAATCCCACCACGCCTGATGAGCGGCCGTAGGTGTAGTAGTCCAGCTTCGTGTCGATCTGTCCGTCCGGATCGCCCGGCTTCGGCTCGTCGATGAACAGCCCGTATTTGTCCGGCTTCGTTGCGGCCTGGAAGCCCGGCTGATTGATGATGCCGATCTCGGCCAGCCGATGTGCGCGGCGCCGCGAGTCGATGGTCTTGATCAGATCCGCCGTTCCGAACGCGTGCTGCGACATGAAGGTCCACATCAAGCCGGTGTCGCCGACCCAGACGTTCCAGACCAGGCGTCCGCTGATGTCTGCCTTCGTCAGATTCGCCGCGGCCGGACCATCCATGCCCGGAAAGATGTCGCCGGCGCACGGCGCATCCATCGCACCGGGGCAAAGCGTGTCCAGCGCGTCTTTCATCTTCGGATCGTGGAGATACCGTGCCGTGGGCGGCTGCGGAGCCGGTTTCGGCTCTTCCTTGCACGACAACGCCCCGGCAACGATCAACGCAACAGCGAAGCTGACGAGGAATCCAAGTCTCGCTCTGGACATGATGGTGATCCTCCGATTTTGTAAGCTCTACCGTAGGAGTGACACCCGGAGCGATTTCCCTACCCGCGCCTTCGGTCAAAGGCACGATTTCTGCTCTCAATAACCTTGGGAGAACACGATCATGAACAAATACAAAACGCTTGCAGCAGCGACAGTTGCGCTGCTCCTGATGGCGGCCTGCGGGACGTCCGGGAACAGCATCGGCGATATCTTCGGCGGCGGAAATCCGAACGGCAGCAACGCCGCGTACCAGATTCGGGGCACGGTCGATTCCGTCGACGCCCGAAGCCAGTCCATCTACCTGACGAACGTATCCGGCTACAACGGCCTCAATAGCGGCAGTTCGCGTTCGCTTCGGGTCTATTACGACAATCGCACCACGCTCAACTATCAGGGGCGAAGCTATCGCCCGGATCAGCTCGAACGCGGCGATGAGGTCTCCATCAACGTCGATCAGTCGGGCAATCAACTGATCGCGCAGTCGATGGAAGTCACCTACAACACGAACGGCGGCATGGCCTCAGGCTCGAACGGTACCTACGGCTATCCGTCCACGACCTATCCGTCGTCGTCGTCGCAGTGGTCGACGATCCGCGGCACGGTCCGCAACGTCGACACGAGGAACCAGACCATCGAGCTCGAAAACACGAACTGGGTCTCCGGCTTCCGCACGAACAACAGCAACAGCAACCGCTTCGTCGTCCGCTACGATCCGAATGCCAGCGTCGACTACAACGGCCAGATGTACCCGCTGACGAACCTAGAACGCGGCGACGTCGTCGACGTTCAGCTCCAGGACATGGGCAACTCGAGCTACGTAGCGCAGCGTCTCGTACTCGTCCGCAATGTCCGGTAAGAAAACTCGTTATCCACGATCTCGAAGGCCGCCGCTGAGGCGGCCTTTTGTTTGGGTCAAAGGCGACCGGGAGCCGTATCGCCTGTGCTGGTGAGGCTTGGAGAGTTGAGAAGATCAACAATCCCTGAGTTAAGCTCACGCCCATGGCCGTCACGGGCTTCCTGACCGACTCGACGCTTTGCATCGGATGCAAAGCGTGCGAGGTGGCCTGCAAAGAGTGGAACGACGTCCCCGACGACGGCTTCGTCTGGAGCGGACTCTCTTACGACAACACGCTGGCCCTCGGGCACTCCACCTATCGTCACGTCAAGTTCGTCGAGCGCGAGCCAAAGGCGGGATGCGGCGGCAATTCGAATCAGCAAGTGACGTGGGAGTTCTCCTCCGACGTCTGCCGCCATTGCGGAAACGCCGGATGCCTGGAAGCGTGTCCGACCGGATCGATCGTGCGGACGGAGTTCGGCGGCGTCTTCGTGCAGCCGGACATCTGCAATGGATGCGGATACTGCGTCGTCTCCTGTCCATTCGGCGTCATCGATCGCCGACCGGGCGACGGCCGCGCGTTCAAGTGCACCTTTTGCTACGACCGCCAGAAAGCGGGCGCGGAGCCGGCGTGCGCGAAAGCGTGTCCAACCGGCTCGATCCTTTTTGGTCGGCTCGACGATCTCGAAGCAGCCGCCGATCGGCGCATCGCGCAGCTGCACGCATCGGGCATGAACGACGCGTCGATCTGGAATCCGAAGGAGACGAGCGTCGGCGGCACACACGCGTTCTTCATCGTCCGAGGAGATGCGCGGAATTACAACCTGCCGGTGAATCCGCAGGTGCCGACGGTGCTGCTGAAGCAGTCGTGGAGCGCGGCAGGAATCGCGGCGGCGGCGATCGCGGGCGTGTCGTTGTTCGCATTCGCGTTGGGTCGAGGTGCGCGATGAAGACGCCGGATTCCATTTCCGAAAAGCGACTCGACGAACTCCGCGAGCAAGCCGCACTCGGCCGCCTCGACGCCAAAGGCGTCCGCCCGCCCGGCTCGCCGATGCCGCCCGAAACTCCCAGCTACTACGGACTGCCCATCGTCAAGCCGCCGGTCTGGACGTGGGAAGTGCCGCTCTACTTTTTCGCGGGCGGCGCGGCGGGCGCATCGAGCGTTATCGCCATCGCCGCGCAACTCACCGGCGCGTCGCCGTCGCTCGTTCGCGACGCGCGCTGGATCGCCGCGATCGGCGCCGCCGCGTCCGGTCCGCTGCTCATTCTCGACCTCGGCCGCCCGGAGCGCTTTCTCAACATGCTGCGCGTCTTCAAACCGCAATCGGCGATGTCGGTCGGCGCGTGGACGCTGTCAGTCTTCGGAACGACGAGCGCCGGCGCGGTGATCGCGGAGATGCTCGGTATGAAGCGTATCGGCGACGCCTCCGCATTCGCGGCCGCACTTTCGGGACTGGTCATGGCCACCTACACGGGCGTTCTCCTCGGCGCGACCGCAATCCCGGTTTGGGCCGCGCACGCGAGGACGCTGCCGATTCACTTCGGAGCATCCGCGTTGGCCTCCGCCACCGCGGTGCTCACGCTGCGCGGCCACGATGAGCAAGCGCTCAACGTCCTCGCGCTCACCGCGGCGGCATTCGAAACGTACACCGGCATCGAGATCGAATCCGACCGTACTGTCGACTCCGAGCCGCTGCGGCACGGCGTCACCGGCACCACCACGCGCATCGGCGGATTCTTCTCCGGCCCGCTCCCGCTCGTCCTGCGACTGATCGGTATCAACTCGAAACGCGCCCGTCGCGCCGCCGCCGCATCATCGCTTCTCGGATCGCTCATCACGCGCGTCGCCTGGATCGAAGCGGGGAAAGCGAGCGCGGCCGATCCGCGTCCGCTGTTGCGTCCGCCGCATTAATATTTGTAGTAACTTTCCCGCTCCCTTCCGTCTATAATCCCCCTTCACCCAACAATGCAGTCCGGCCAGGAGGGCCTATGTCTTCGCTTCCGTTCGAGGTGCACGAAGTGCTGGAGCAGGAGTACGTGGCGATGTACGGCGATCTCGCCGTGCCGCCGCCGAAGTACGGCCAGGACGACATCATCGATCCGGCGTGGGCGCGCGCCGTTTGCGATGCATGCGGCGTCGACGTCAGCGCCGGACTCCTGACCGCGCTCAACGCGCTGATCGCTTCGCGCGATCTGAGCGGGCTTCGCGAATCGCCCGCGATTACCGACACCGG
>DATART010000385.1:0-2554 GCA_036264035.1 Thermoanaerobaculia bacterium
CTTTGGTGTCCGCGATCTCTCCCTCTCCATCGACGGCGGCGTCCTCGGGCTCCTCGGCCCCAACGGCGCGGGCAAGACGACGCTGATGCAGATGATCGCCACGATCACGCGGCCGACCGCCGGCACGATCCGGTTTCAAGACATAGACGCCGTCCGCGATCACGATGCAATCCGCAGAAAGCTCGGATATCTCCCGCAGGACTTCGGCGTCTACGACAACCTCACCGCCATCGAGTTCCTCAGCTACTTCGCGGCGCTCAAGGGCGTGCACAACCGTGCCCGAATCAACCAGATGCTTGAGATGGTCAACCTGCACAACGTCGCCAAACGCGCCGTCGGCGGATTCTCCGGCGGAATGAAGCAGCGGCTTGGCATCGCGCAGGCGCTGATCAACGATCCCGATCTCGTCATCGTCGACGAGCCGACCGCGGGACTCGATCCCGAGGAGCGCGTGCGCTTTCGTAACGTGCTCGCGGATGTCGGGCTGGGAAAACTGGTCATCCTCTCCACGCACATCGTCTCCGACGTCGAGTCGGTGGCGACGCACATCGCCATCATGAACGCCGGCGCGATCATCGCCTGTGCCACGCCGGAAGAGCTGATGCGCGATGCGGAAGGGAGCGTGTGGGAGCTGGTGGTGCCGTCGGAACGATTCGATGAACTGCGCCGCACTGCGCGCGTTTCGAGCGCGGTGCGAAAGTCGGATGGCGTCCATGTGCGCATCGTGAGCGGCGACATGCCGCGCGGAGCGTCGGCCGCCGAGCCGACGCTGGAAGACGCCTTCCTCTTCACCATGAGCACGAAGGCAGCCGCGTGAGCCGTTACTCGACAGGTCGCATCGCGGCCATCGTCCGCGCCGACTTTTTGATCCGCTTCCGGCGCCTTTCGACGGTCATCGTCTTCCTGCTCCTGAGCGGCTTCGCCTATGTCTGGGTGCCCGCGGCCGCAAGCGGCAGGACTCTGATGCAGATCAACGGCGCGCGCGTGCTCTACAACTCCGCCGCAATCGGCATGGGGACGTCGATGCTGGCCTCGATCTTCATCGGCCTGTTCGGCTTCTACGTCGTCTCGAACGCCGTGCGCCGCGACGTGAACTCGCGCTGCGGCTACGTCATCGCCTCGACGACGATGCGCACCGGCGAATACATCCTCGGCAAGTTCCTCGGCAACGTCGTCTTCCTCACGACGTTCATCGCGGGGTACATGGCGGCGTCGATGGCCATGCTGCTCGTGCGCGGCGAGGCGCCGTTGGAGCCGCTGATCTTCATGAAGCAGTACGCCATCGTGACGCCCTCGACGATCGTCTTCATCTCGGTCGTGGCGATCGTCTTCGAGTCGATCCCCTGGCTTTCCGGCCGATTCGGCGATGTCCTCTACTTTTTCGTTTACGCGGCATCGATGGGCATCGTCGTCAGCATGATGGTGCGCGGCGGCACTGGGCTGGCGCGCTATTTCGATGTCAGTGCTTTCGGCTATCTGATGGAGCAGATGCAGCACAACTTCCACACACAGGCGATGTCGATCGGCGCGTCGTCATTCGACGCCAGAAAAGTGCCGCTCGTCATCGACGGATTTCATCTCGCCGGCGATGCGTGGGCGACGCGCCTGGTCTCGACGGTCACGCCCCTTCCGTTGCTGCTCATCGCGCGCGTCTTTTTCCACCGCTTCGATCCCGCGCGCATCCGCGCCGCCGGCGCGAAAGGAAAGCGCGGGTGGATGCGCAGTTTCAACACGCTGGCCAAGCCATTCGCCCGCCCGCTCGCCGCGATTCCGGTCCGCGGTGCAGCATTGACCGACGCGATGATGACCTTCGCGATTACGCCATTCACCGGCGTCGCGCTGATCGGCATCAGCATCGCCGCGTTGGCGAGCACGAAGTCGCTCCCGGTCACCGTCGCCATCGCCGCGATCTTCATCTCCGACATCGCCTCAAGAGACCGCCGCGCCGGCACCATCTCTCTGATCTCCGCCTCTCCCCATCTCCGCGAGAACTACGTCCTCTGGAAATTCGCGTCGTCGTCGATCGTAGCCACGATTCTCCTGATCGTTCCGATCGTCCGCCACCCGATCGTTCTCATCGCCATCCTCGTCATCGCCGCCGCCGCCACTTCCCTCGCCGTGATCAGCGGCAATCCGAAAACCTTCATCGTCCTCTTCCTGACGTTCTGGTATCTGGTCGTGAACGACGGCGGCAAGACGAAGTCGCTCGACTTTGCCGGCTTCTACGGCACGCCGGCGATGAGCGTCATCGTGATGTACGCAGCGATCGCGATCGTGTTTGTCATCGCCGCAGCGATCGTGCATCGCGCGCGTCTGGCAGCGTGACGTGGCACAGACCAGACGTGTCCAAATTATTAGCCGGCGTCGCGCAGTGCGGATTGCTGCAGGGCCGCCGCGAAGCGGCACGAAGCCGCCGGAGGTGGCTCGTACGGTAGCCGGTGGTCCGAGCGAAGCGAGCGACCACCGGTCATCGATCGCGTCGAAATTTTCCGACCGCGGCAGCGGTCGCGGAGGGAATTCACGCCGGTTGGTATTTGATACGCGACCCCGGCCG
>DATART010000392.1:0-11416 GCA_036264035.1 Thermoanaerobaculia bacterium
TCACCGGCTCGCCGCTGCCGGAGTCGGTGAAGAGCGTCTTCCCCTTGCGAGCGATATTGTTCGCGACCACTCCGGTTGCGGCATCGAGGATGTTGCCGGTCGATCGGTAGTTCTGTTCGAGCTTGATGATCCGCGCGCCCGGAAAATCGCGCTCGAAGTTCAGGATGTTGTTGATGTCCGCGCCGCGGAACTTGTAGATCGACTGGTCCTCGTCGCCGACCGCGACGATGTTCTGCCGTTTGCCCGCCAGCGCTTTGATGAGCATGTACTGCGCGCGGTTGGTGTCCTGATATTCGTCGATCAGCAGATGCTGGAAACGGTTATGGATCTCATCGGCGATGTCTTCGTTTTTCTCGATCAGCGCGACATAGTTTCCGATGAGGTCATCGAAATCCATGGCGTCGTACTCTTTGAGCCGGCGCTGATACATCCGATAGACCTCGGCCACGCGCGAGCCGAAGAAGTCGAGGTTTTCCTTCTCGTACTCGGCCGGTCCGATCAGCTCATTCTTCGAAGCCGAAATTCTGTTGAGGATCGACCGTGGCGGAAACGCTTCATCGTTCATCTGCAGCTCGCGCATGCAGCGGCGAACGAGCGTGAGTTGATCCGAGGTGTCGTAGACGGCGAACGATTTCGTGTAGCCGAGGCGGTCGGCGTAGCGGCGCAGCATGCGCAGCGAGGTCGAGTGAAACGTTCCGATCCAGAGGCTGCCATGAGCACGCGCGCCGCTGCCGGGGACCAGGTGCCCGACGCGGCTGACCATCTCGCTGGCAGCCTTGTTCGTAAACGTTACGGCCAGGATGTTCGTCGGATGCACACCGAGCTCGCCGATCAGCCACGCGATGCGGTACGTGATCACGCGCGTCTTCCCGGAACCCGCTCCGGCCAGGACGAGCAGCGGCCCTTCGCCGTGAGTCACGGCTTCGCGCTGCTGCGGGTTGAGTCCGGTGAGGTCGATCATGGGGGCGCATGGTAACAGCCGTTTTTCGACGCGAAATCCATTCGCGGTCCACGCCTGTTCTGACGGTAAATCATCGATTCGTACTACACTTTGCAGGTTCGTCGATGCGGGAGCAGGGGCCGCCGCGGCAACCAACTCGGAGGCTTACTAAATGTTCGGTTCACTCGGATTACCGGAGCTCCTCGTCATTTTCGCCATCATCCTGGTCGTCTTCGGCGCCGGAAAACTGCCGCAACTGGGCAAAGGCCTCGGTGAAGGCATCGCTAACTTCCGCGACGGTTTGAAGGATCGTGACGAGAAGAGAGCGGCGGCAAAACTCGAAGAGAAGAAGAACGCCTAACCCGCATTCGCGAGGGCCGCGCTTTGCCACTGACGCCGGAACCGGCAGCACCTCTGTATCAGACCGAGATCTCGCAGATGCCTCTGGCCGAGGTGCTGGTGAAGATCCATCGGTATCGTGCGCCCGGGCGCGTCGACTGCAAACGCGGCGATGAGATCAAGCGGATCTACCTCGACCACGGCCAGATCGTTTTCGCGACCACGAACCAGCTCGCGGAATCGCTCGGCGACAAACTCCTCCGCGAAGGGCGGATCACGCGCCGCCAATACGAGGAGAGCGTCACGCGTGCACGCGAGACCGGCAATCGCCACGGCACCACGCTCGTGGAGATGAAGGCGCTGTCGCCGGAAGAGCTGTTCACGGCCGTGCGCGGTCAGATCGAGGAGATCATCTGGCCGATCTTCGGCTGGGACTCCGGCACCGTCAGCTTCACGGCCGGCCGCGACAAACGGCTCGAGTTCATCAAGGTCGACATCCCCGTGCCGATGGCGATCCTGCACGGCGTCCGGCACGTTGCGGATGCACGCTCTCTCGTGGCGCGCCTCGGCACGAAGACGACACTGTTCGGCCGTTCGACTGGCCATACCGAGGGGCTGGTGCTGGATGACAACGAACAGCAACTGCTCGACGCCGTCGATGGACGCAAAGTGCTCTACGAGCTGGTGAACGCGCCGCCGCTCACGTCCGCGGACAACGCGCGCATCCTGTACGCGTTCTTCGCTCTCGGCCTGATCGTTCCGCGCGAGCCGCGTCAGATCAAAGTGCAGGTCAAAACCGACGGCGGCAAATACCGGTGACGCTGCGCTGGCTCGTCACCGGAGGTGGCGGGATGGTCGGTCACGATGTCTGCGTCGCGCTGGAGTCGCGCGGCGAGACTGTTCTGGCACTAACGAAATCCGATCTCGACGTCACCGATGCAGCCGCGGTCCGCGATGTGATGCGCCGCGCGAAGCCGAACATCATCGTCAACTGCGCCGCGTACACGAAAGTCGACGATGCGGAAGCGAACGAGCATCTGGCCAATGCCATCAACGGATCTGCCGTCGAGTTCCTGGCCGATGCAGCGAACGATATCGACGCGCTGCTCGTCCACCTCTCGACCGACTTCGTCTTCGACGGTTCAAAACGGACGCCGTACGAAGTCAACGACACGACGGCTCCGCTGTCGGCGTATGGCCGGTCGAAACTCATCGGCGAGCAGGCGGCGAGCAACGCGCGGAAGCACGTAGTTCTACGCACTGCGTGGCTGTTCGGCGTTCACGGGCCGAACTTCGTCGAAGCGATTCGCAATCAGATTCGCAAAGGAACGAATCCGCTGCGCGTCGTGAACGACCAGCGCGGACGGCCGACGTACACCCCGCATCTCGCCGGCGCGATCCTCCGTGTGGCGCAACGGGCGCACGACGACGAGAACGCGCGCGGGATCGTCCATTACGCCGATGAACCGGAGTGTTCATGGTTCGACTTCGCGCGCGCGATTGCCGGCGATCAGACAGTAGTAGCTCCGGTTTCGAGCGACGCCTTTCCTCGACCGGCGAAGCGGCCCGCGTACTCGGTGCTTTCGACGGAGCGGTACGAACGCATCACCGGCGTTAAACCTGAGTCGTGGGAAGAGGGATTGCGCGAGTATCTTCAGCGGCGTCCCTGAAAGAGTGCAGCCGGACCCATTGGTTCACCGCGCGACCCAGACGTAGCACGGCTTACCGCCGGAATCCGGCTGCCCTGATTAGAGGGACAGATTCGCCAGATTCGCCGCATACATGAGGTATTCAACATTTCCCTCGGCGCCCTTGACCGGACTCTCGACGACGCCGCGGACGTCGAATCCGATGTCGCGGGCAAACGTCACGACGGCTTCGACCGCCGCGGCACGCTTCGTTTCATCGCGCACGATCCCGCCTTTTCCGACGTCCGCTTTGCCAACTTCGAACTGCGGCTTGATCAGCGCCACCATCTCGCCGCGGAGAAACGTGGCCACCGCGGGCAGGATGAGCTTCAGCGGGATGAAAGAGACGTCGATCGATACGAACTCGATGGCGTTCTCAAAATCCGCCGCCGTGAGATAGCGCGCGTTGACCTTCTCGCGGTTTACCACGCGTGGATTGTTGCGAAGGGAGACGTCGATCTGTCCGTAGCCGACGTCGATCGCGTAGACCTTCTTCGCGCCGTTCTTCAGCATCACGTCGGTGAAGCCGCCCGTCGACGCGCCGATGTCGGCGCAGATTTTCCCTTCGACGCTGATCCCGAATTCGCGCAGTGCGTGCGCGAGCTTCATCCCGCCGCGGCCGACCCAGGGATGCTCCAGCTCCTCGATGCGCAACTCGTCGTCATCGCCAACATTCGCTCCCGCCTTGTCGACGTGCTGGCCGTTGACCAGAATCCGCCGGGCCATGATCAGCGACTGCGCCTTCGACCGCGTCTCACAAAGTCCGCGCTCGACGAGGGCGACGTCCAGCCGCTGCTTCTTCATTCGTTGACGACGGTGAATCCTTCCTGGCGGAAGTGATGGTCGTTGGTGAGGACGTGCGTGATGCCGCGCTCGCGCATGAGCGTCATCGACATGCAGTCGACGAGGGAGTACTCCTTGTCGGGGCGGCGGGAGTAAAGATCGAGCGCTGCCGCAAAGAGATCGCTGGCGCGTTCGACGCGGCAGGTAGGGCGCGTAAGCAGCTTGCGAGTGAACTCGACGGCACGTAATCGCCCGGCGCGACCGCCATTGGCAAAATAGGTCAAGAACTCCGTGAAGACCGCGTCGTGTGTGATGAGTTGACTGTGCGAAACGGTCGAATCGAGGTGCGTCGCCCTCCGATGATCCGAATCGTGACGGTCCGCGAGGGCGACGAGGTACCACGTGTCGACGAAGTAGCGACGCATTCTTACTTCGTCGCAGTGCGGCGAAGACCGTACACGACCTCGTCGATGTGATCCGACCCAGCAAGACGCGCCAGTTCCTCATCGGGGACATCTTTGAAGAGCCGCTCGGCGAGTTCGCCGAGTGTTTCACCAGTTGCCTCCGGTACCGACGACTCAGAAGGGTGCTCGCCGCTCTCCATTTCCTGTCTCCGGCGGAATACCATCCGCGCGATCTCGCCCTCCGTGGCGCCGCGATCAATCATCGAGCGAATCTCAGGATCAAGATCATCTGCTTTGTATGATCCCCCCACAAACTCCCGAACCCTCTTCGCGATCCCGTTCGCGTCGAGGTCGTACTGTGCGCGGAGGACGTCCTGCGCGCCGTGGTGGACGTATTCGTCCGGGATGCCGATTCGGTGAAAGGCGACGTCGCGGATGCCGAGTTGCTGGACGCGCTCCATGATCGCCGCGCCGAAGCCGCCGGCGAGCGAGCCTTCTTCGACGGTGATGATCTTCGTGAACGGGCGGCAGTACTTTGCGATCAGCTCATCGTCGAGTGGTTTGATGAAACGCGCGTTGATGACCGCGACTTCGATCCCTTCCTTTGCCAGGATTTCCGCCGCCTGCATCGACGGCCACACCTCGTTGCCGATGGCGAAGATCGCGCCGGCGTTGCCTTCGCGCATCACCTCGCCCTTGCCGATCGGCAAGGCCTGCAGCTCCGCATCCATCGCCACGCCGAAGCCGTTGCCGCGCGGGTAGCGCAGTGACGTCGGATGGCCGGTCTCGAACGAGGTCTTCAGCATGTGCCGCAGCTCGTTCTCGTCCTTCGGCGCCATGCAGACCATGTTCGGGAAAATGCGCAGGTAGGCCATGTCGTAGATGCCGTGATGCGTCGGCCCGTCGGCGCCGGCGATGCCGCCGCGGTCGAGAGCGAAGACCACAGGCAAATCCATGATCGCGACGTCGTGGAAGACCTGATCGAACGCGCGCTGCAGGAATGTCGAATAGATCGCCGCGATCGGCTTCATCCCCTGCGTGGCCAGGCCGCCGCAGAACGTCACCGCATGCTCCTCGGCGATCCCGACGTCGAACATGCGCTCGGGGAAGGCCTTGCCGAACTTGTCCATGCCCGTGCCGTCCGGCATCGCCGCCGTGATGCCGACGATTTTCGGATCGCGTTTGGCCAGCTCGATGAGCGTTTCGGCGAAAACGGCCGTGTAACTCGGTGCGGATGCCGTTGACTTCACGACGTCGCCCGAGTCGATGTCGAACGGAGAGACGCCGTGCGACCAGATCGGCCGGTTCTCCGCCGGCACGTAGCCCTTCCCCTTTTTCGTGATCACGTGCACGAGGAGCGGGCCGTTGTAATCCTTGTTCTTCTCGAAAAGGTCGATCAGGAAATCGAGATCGTGGCCGTCGAAAGGCCCGAGGTACTTGAAGCCGAGCTCCTCGAAGAGCGTGCCGGGCACGATCATGTGCTTGAAGAGCTGCTCCATGTCGCTGGCCATGCCGTGGAGCTTTCCGCCGACGAGCGGGATGCGGTCCATGATGCCGCGCGCCAGATCCTTAGCCTGGTTGTACGTCTGCCCCTTGATGATCCCGTTCAGATATCCCGACATCGCGCCGACGTTGGTCGAGATCGACATGTCGTTGTCGTTGAGGATGATCATCAACTTGCGCTTGAGATGGCCAGCCTGATTCAGACCTTCCAACGCGAGACCGCCGGAGAGCGCGCCGTCGCCGATGATGGCAACGACGCGGTAATCGTCATGCTTGATGTCGCGCGCCACGGCGATGCCGAGCGCGGCGGAGATCGAGGTCGAAGCGTGGCCGGCGTTGAAGACGTCGTACTCCGACTCCTCGCGCTTGCAGAAGCCGGAAATGCCGCCGTGCATGCGGATGGTGTCGAACGTATCGCGGCGTCCGGTGATCAGCTTGTGCGGATAGGACTGATGGCCGGTATCGAAGACGATCTGATCGCGCGGCGTGTCGAAGACGTAGTGCAGCGCCAGCGTCAGCTCGACGATGCCGAGATTGCCGCCGAAGTGGCCGCCGATCTTCGAGACCACTTCGATGATGCGATGGCGGATCTCGGCGGCCAGCTCGTGAAGCTGCTTCCGGTCGAGTTTGCGGAGGTCGTACGGCGAGTTGATGGTGTCGAGGAGCGTCATGGCAAATGCGGCGCCTCAGGATCGCCGTTCGCAGATGAAACGCGCGATACCCGGAAGATAGTTCACAGGGCCGGCCATGATAGCAGCGTTGCGACGGGCCTCGCCGAGGAGCGACTCCACCCTGGCCCGTGCCGCATCCGTGCCGAAGAGCGCAGGGTAGGTCAGCTTGCCTTGCGCAACATCCTTGCCGGCCGTCTTGCCGAGCGTGGCCGCATCTTCTTCCTGATCGAGCAGGTCGTCGACGATCTGAAAGGCCAGCCCCACCGCCTTCCCGTAGTTTCGCAGCGCGTCGATCGTGTCGTCCGGCGCATTCGCCAGCAGTCCGCCGAGAACGACTGACGCCGTCAGCAGCTTGCCGGTTTTATTGCGATGGATGAAGTCGAGCAGTTCGGGCGTCGATTCGTCCGTGCCGGTGGCGACGATGTCCGCGACCTGCCCGCCGATCATCCCTTTCGAATCGATGGCGACGGCGACTTCGCGGACGGCGCGAAGCTGATGCGCTGCGTTGACGCCCGTCACCGGCCTGGCCAGCCACGCGAACGCCTCGGTGAGCAGCGCGTCGCCGGTGAGGATCGCGATCGCTTCGCCGAAGACAACGTGCGTAGTCTTGCGTCCGCGGCGAAGATCGTCGTCATCGAGCGCGGGGAGGTCGTCGTGGACGAGCGAGTAGGTGTGAATCAGCTCCAGCGCCGCGATCGGAACGAGCAGATCGTCAATCCTCGCGCCGCACGCTTCTGCCGCGGCCATTGCGACGATCGGACGAATGCGTTTCCCGCCGCCGAGCACTGCATAGCGCATCGCTTCGTGAATGATGGCTGGTTCTGTTGCGGCGGGAGGAAGGTTCGCGTCGAGCACGCGATCGACAAGTTGCCGTTTTTCGTTGAGGTAGTCGGTGATCACTCCTCGTCGTCCTCGGCGGGCAGCTCAGACTGCTCATCGAGATCCTCGCTCTCGAACGGCTCGATGCGCGGCTGCCCTTTCGCGTCCGCGAGAATTAGCTCGATCTTCTTCTCGACCTCTTCCAGCTTCTGATTGCAGAAACGCGAGAGGCGGATGCCTTCTTCGAAGAGCTGCAGCGATTCATCGAGCGGCATCTCCTCCGACTCCAGACGCTTCACGATCGTCTCGAGATGCTGAAAGGCTTTTTCGAATTCGTTCGACTTGCGGGCCATCGGAATTGAGCGTGGTTATAACTGATTTGGACGGATTCACGCAGTCCACCATTCGTTGACTGCAGGAATGCGCTCCTCTCCAATTCGTTTGATACGCTTCGCCCGCCGTATGAATCTCTACCTTCTCTTCGCCATAGCCCTCGGCGCGATTACCGGCACCACCGAAGCTCCGGTGGCGCGGACCCGCGTCGCGTATGTGACGGCGGAGCGCGGCGTCATCACCGGCGAGCAGTCGATCGCTTCGCCGCGCAGCAGCCAGCATCACGCGCGGTTTGAAACGACTACCCCGCGCGTCATCGACGAAGCGCCCGCCCGCATCGAAGCCCCTCTCGCCGGCGCCGCCACGCCGCGCGCTCCCGCAACCAACTGCTGAGCCTCTCTTTCGGTTCGCGGTTCGGTTGTTGCTGGGAAGGAAATCATCATGATCGATAAAGTTCTCACCTCCATTTTTGGCTCGAAGCACGAGCGCGACGTCAAGAAGATGCTGCCCATCGTCGCGCAGATCAATGCGCTGGAACCGGAGATCAGCAAGCTGTCCGATGACGGGCTGCGTGCGAAGACACAGGAGTTCCGCGCGCGGCTTCGTCCCGCAGTCGAAGCACTCGACGCGGCCAAGAAAGAAATCCCGCGCGACGAGGTCGTCATCCGCACTGCGAAGGAAGACCTGCAGGCAGCGCTTGACGCCATTCTCCCCGAGGCGTTTGCGGTCGCGCGCGAAGGCGGCAAGCGGGTCCTCAACATGCGCCACTTCGACGTCCAGCTCATGGGCGGCATCGTCCTGCACCGCGGCAAGATCGCCGAGATGAAAACCGGCGAAGGTAAAACGCTCGTGGCCACGCTGCCGGTTTATCTCAACGCGCTGACCGGACGCGGCGTGCACCTCGTCACCGTGAACGATTACCTGGCCCGCCGCGACGCCGAGTGGATGGGCCGTCTCTACAAGTTCCTCGGCCTGACCGTCGGCGTGATCCAGAACCATCACGGCGACCGCGAGCGGCAGGAAGCCTACGGTTGCGACGTCACGTACGGCACCAACAACGAGTACGGTTTCGACTACCTGCGCGACAACATGAAATTCGACCTCGAGGCGATGGTGCAGCGCGACCACGTCTTCGCAATCGTCGATGAGGTCGACTCAATCCTCATCGATGAAGCGCGCACGCCACTGATCATCAGCGGTCCGTCGGAAGAGCGGCCGGACAAGTACTACTCCGTCGACCGCATCATCCCGCGCCTCGTAAAAGAGAAGGATTACCAGGTCGACGAGAAGCAGCACACGGCGGTGCTCACCGAGGAGGGCGTGCTGCATGCCGAGAAACTCCTCAACGTCAACAATCTCTACGACCCCGACAACATGGACACGCTGCACGCGGTGCAGCAGGCGCTGCGCGCGCACACGCTGTACAAGCTCGACGTCGAGTACGTCGTCAAAGACGGCGAAGTCCTCATCGTCGACGAGTTCACCGGCCGCCTCATGCCCGGCCGCCGCTGGAGCGACGGTCTGCACCAGGCGGTCGAAGCGAAAGAGGGGGTGAAGATCGAGGCCGAGAATCAGACGCTGGCCACGATCACCTTCCAGAACCTCTTCCGCATGTACGACAAGCTGGCCGGCATGACCGGAACCGCGGATACCGAGGCCGCCGAGTTCTACAGCATCTACAAGCTCGAGGTGGTGGTCATCCCGCCCAACCGCCAGATGGTCCGCAAGGATCAGGGCGATCTCGTCTACCGCACCGAGCGCGAGAAGTTCAACGCCATCGTCGACGAGATCAAGGTCCTCAACGAAAAAGGACAACCCGCGCTGGTCGGCACGATCTCGATCGAAAAATCGGAGGCGCTGTCATCGGCGCTGAAACGCAAAGGCGTCCCGCACGTGGTGCTGAATGCGAAGTACCACGAGAAGGAAGCCGAGATTGTCGCGCAGGCGGGACGCAAAGGCGCCGTGACAATCGCCACGAACATGGCCGGCCGCGGTACGGACATTCTCCTCGGCGGCAATCCCGAATTCGCCGCGGCGCAGAAAACGAAGGACGTCGCCGATCCCGCGGAGCGCAAACGAATCGAGGAAGACATCAACGAACAATGGAAGCGCGATCACGATGAAGTGGTCCGCCTCGGCGGTCTGCACATCGTCGGCACCGAGCGCCACGAGTCGCGACGCATCGACAACCAGCTTCGCGGCCGCTCGGGACGCCAGGGCGATCCCGGAGCATCTCGCTTTTACTTGTCGCTCGAAGACGATCTGATGCGCATCTTCGGCGGCGATCGCCTCATGAACTGGATGGAACGCCTCGGCATGGAAGAAGGCGTTCCCATCGAGCACGGCATGGTCACCCGCTCGATCGAGCGCGCGCAGAAGCAGGTCGAGGGCCGCAACTTCGAAGCGCGCAAGCACCTCCTCGAATACGACGACGTAATGAACAAGCAGCGCGAGTCGGTCTACACGCTGCGCCGCTCGATCCTCGAAGGCCGCGAAGGAAAGGAGTACATCCTCAACGCCGCCGACGAGATCGTCGACTTCCTCATCGAGACCTACATCCCCGCCGATCAGCGCGAGCAACCGGACGAGGAGAAGCTCAACGCCGAGCTCTACGACTTTTTCGGCGTCGATCTGAAAACCGCCGGCGTCGATCTCGCCACGACGCCGCCCGCCGCGGTGAAGGACGCCGTGATCGAAGCGGTCAATCATCGCTACGAGCAGAAGGAGTCGTCGATCGGCCCCGAGATGATGCGCCTGCACGAGAAGTACATCCTTCTGCAGGTCATCGATCAGCTTTGGAAGGATCACCTTCTCAATGTCGATCACCTCAAGGAAGGTATCGGCCTGCGCGGCTACGGCCAACGCGATCCGCTCATCGAGTACAAGAAGGAGTCGTACGAGATTTTCCAGGAAATGATGGAGCTGATCCAGGACCGCGTCGTGAAGTACCTTTGGAAAACGGAGGTAGTCGTCGAACGCGAAGGCGAACGTCAGGAGGATGTCCAACGCGTGCAGCGCGCGATGCCGCCGCCGAAACAGAAAGCTCCGCCGATGGTCTTCTCCGGCGCCGGCGGCACGACCGGTCCGGTGCAGGTCCAACGCAAAGAACCAAAGATCGGCCGCAACGACCCCTGCTGGTGCGGCAGCGGGAAAAAGTACAAGAAGTGCCACGGCACGGCGGCGTAAACTGACTGCGTCATGCCCCACATCGCGATCGACTACGACAAGGAGAAACTCCGCGACTTCTGCCGCAAGTGGAAGGTGACGGAGTTCTCTCTGTTCGGCAGCGTGGTGCGCGACGACTTCGGACCTGAGAGCGATGTGGATGTTCTCGTGACGTTCACTGCCGATGCTCGCTGGTCGCTGTTCGACATCACCGATATGAAGGATGAGTTGCGGTCTCTCTTTGGACGACCTGTCGACCTGTTGACACGCCGTGCCGTGGAAGGAAGTTTGAACCCAATCCGCAGACGATCGATCCTTAGCTCGGTGGTGATGCTTGACGTCGCGTAGTTGCAGGATTCAGTCGTTCGCCGGCTCGAAATCATCGGCGAAGCCGCGAGCAATACCGCGGAAAAAGCCACAATCGAATTGCTCTCCCATGGCGAAAGATGGTCGATATGCGCAACTTCACCATTCATCAATACTGGGACGTTGATCCGAAGATCGTGTGGGAAACGCTGAAAGATGATCTGCCGCTGGTGATAGCGGTGATCGAACGTTACCTCGCAACCTAACGAATCTCCTGTCCTCTGCCATCTACTGATCGGCGCTAAACTGAGTCCTCCATGCCTCACATCGCCATCGACTACGACAAGGAGAAACTCCGCGACTTCTGCCAGCGGTGGAAGGTGACGGAGTTCTCTCTGTTCGGCAGCGTGGTGCGCGACGACTTCGGACCGGAGAGCGATGTGGATGTGCTCGTGACGTTCGAAG
>DATART010000408.1:0-14530 GCA_036264035.1 Thermoanaerobaculia bacterium
CGATATCAAACGCGGTGATATCGAATATCAAACGCGGTGATATTGAATATCAAACGCGGTGATATCGAATATCACAGAGTGTGACATCGATACCAGCGAGTGTGACATCGATATCAGCGAGTGTGACATCGATATCACCGCCTGACCCCGTCGATATCAGGCGCGTGACGCATCATGCGACCTCGGGATGCGTCGATATCAGATCTGGTCCCATGAATAGGACGGCGGCAGCCATCGATCTGCGACGCGGTGACACGAATCGGCTGGCATTCGATCTGCGTCATCTGCGGATAAGCCACTCATCCAGCAGCCGGCCACGCCATTGCCTCCGCCAAGCCCGGCAGCGCTGCCGACAACTCATCGATATTGAGCTCACGTCGCCCCGATTAGCTCCCCAAATTTCTTCAGATCGATGTTCCCGCCAGAGATCACCGCCACGATCGGCCCTTCCGCCTTTCCGCTCAACGCTGCCGCCACCGACAACGCGCCGGCGCCTTCGGCGATCACGCGGACTTTCTCGGCCACCATGCGCATGGCGCGTTTCGTTTCGTCGAGCGTCACCACGATCGAGCCGTCGACGATGCCTTGCATCCGCTCCCACATGCGCGGGAAGACGCTCTTGCCGCCGGCGCCGTCGACGAAAGAGGGCTGAAACTCTTCGAAGACCTGCGGCGATCCCTTTTCAAACGATCGCGCGCCCGGCGCCGCCGTCTCCGGCTCCGCGCCGAGGATCTTCACATGCGGCGCGAGCTGGCGGATGGAACTGCCGATGCCGGAGACGAGTCCGCCGCCGCCGATCGCGGCGATGACGGTGCGCAGCGACGGCAGATCTTCGAGGATTTCCAGTCCGAGCGAGGCGTTGCCGGCGATGAAGTTGTGATCGTCGAACGGATGGATGAACGTCCCCTCGACGCCTTCGACGGCGCGCTCTTCCATCGCGCGCCATGCGACATCGAACGGCACTTTCACGATGCGCGCGCCGAGATTGCGCATGCGCTCGATCTTCGTCTCGGGCGCGGTCTCGATCGCCACGACCGTGCACGGAATCCCGTACTCGCCGGCCGCGAACGCGACGCCCTGTCCTGCATTGCCGGCGCTGATGGTCCAGACACCTTTCGCGCGCTCGTCGGGCGTGAGCATGGCCACCGCGTTCGCGGCGCCGCGGATTTTGAAGGCATTGATCGGCTGCAGATTATCGAGCTTGAGCCAGATCTCCGGAGCGGCCGTTCCGTGCCGCAGCTTGATCAGCGGCGTGCGCGTGATAACGCCGCGGATGCGTTCGCGGGCGGCGTAAATCTCATCGAGCGTGACGGGACGGACAGGCGGTGCGGCGGTCGTCATTGCGCGGCATTGTAAGACGCCACCCGGGCACGTCTCGTGCTCTTTCGTTGCGCGTCATGCAAAGCGCAGAAATCCTATCTCCACCATCGCAAAACTCTTCCGCAACGCAAAACGTGAACAGCCGCGAGCGCTGGCTGTCGGTCGTCATCGGCAGCGCTGTGGCGGCGTATGGCCTCTCCCGCCGCTCTGCGGCCGGAATCGCCGTCGCGGGCCTCGGCAGCGCGCTCGTGTGGCGCGGCGCCAGCGGACGCTGCGCTGTCTACAACGCCCTCGGCCTCACCAGCGTCGCCGAATCCGATGACAACACTTCGAATGTCAGCGTTCCGTACGGCCGCGGCGTCCGCGTCGAACAGACGGTCACCATCGGCCTGCCGCCGCAAGAGATCTACACCTTCTTCCGCAATTTCGAGAACCTGCCGCGCTTCATGTCGCACCTGCAGTCGGTGAAAGTACTCGACGACAAGCGCTCGCACTGGGTGACGAAAGGTCCCGCGGGCAGCGACGCCGAATGGGACGCGGAAATCATCAACGAAATCCCGAATGAACTGATCGGCTGGCGATCCGTCGACGGCTCGCAGGTCGACAACGCCGGCTCCGTTCATTTCAAAAAGAATCCGGGTGATCGCGGCACCGACGTGAAAGTCATCCTCCGCTACGACCCGCCCGGCGGTCTCCTCGGCGCCATGACCGCGAAGCTCTTCGGCGAAGATCCGGCGCATCAGGTGAAAGAAGATCTGCGCGCGTTGAAGATGCTCCTGGAGACCGGCGAGATCGCATCGACGACCGGTCAGCCGAACGGCCTGCCGCATCGTGCCCGGTTGCGCGAACGCCTCGCGGAGGTGGTGCGATGAAAGCGGTCTGCTGGTTCGGCAAGACAGATGTTCGCGTGGAGAACGTCCCCGATCCGAAGATCATCAATCCGCACGACGCCATCGTGCGCGTGACGCTGACCGCCATCTGCGGCTCCGATCTCCACCTCTACGACGGCTACATCCCGACGATGATGAAGGGCGACATCCTCGGCCACGAGTTCATGGGCGAGATCGTGGAAGTCGGCGCCGAGGTGAAGAACCTGAAGGTGGGCGACCGGGTCATCGTGCCGTTCCCGATCTGCTGCGGCCGCTGCTGGTTCTGCAAAAACGATCAATGGTCGCTGTGCGACAACACCAATCCCAATGCGTGGATGGTCGAGGCGATGTACGGCTTCGGCGGCGCGGCTCTTTATGGCTACTCGCATCTGTACGGCGGCTACGCCGGCGGCCAGGCTGAATACGTGCGCGTGCCGTTCGCGGACATCAATCCGGTCAAGATCCCCGACGGCCTGCCCGATGAGAAGGTGCTCTTCCTCACCGACATCTTCCCAACCGGCTACTTCGCCGCCGACAACTGCGACATCAAGCCGGGCGATGTGGTGGCGGTCTGGGGCTGCGGTCCGGTCGGCCTCTTCGCGATGAAGAGCGCCTGGATGCTCGGCGCGTCACGCGTCATCGCCATCGACCGCGTTCCCGAACGGATGCGCCTCGCCCGCGAAGCTTGCAACGCGGAAGTGGTCGACTTCGAAGAGGTCGATGACGTTTACGACATCCTGAAAGAGATGACCGGCGGCCGCGGTCCCGACAAGTGCATCGACGCCGTCGGCATGGAAGCGCACGGCCACACCGCCGACGCGCTCTACGACCGCGTGAAACAGGTCATGCGCATCGAGTTCGACCGCGCCCACGCGCTTCGCCAGGCGCTGCACTGCTGCCGCAAAGGCGGCACGGTCTCGATCCCCGGCGTCTACGGCGGCTTCATCGACAAGATCCCCTTCGGCGCCGCCTTCGGCAAAGGCCTGACCCTGAAAATGGGACAGGCCCACGTGCAGAAATACGTGCGCGCTCTGCTGGCCCGCATCGAGCGCGACGAGATCGATCCGTCGTTCCTCATCACGCACCGGGTGCAACTCGATGACGCGCCGCAGATGTACCGGACGTTCCGCGACAAAGAGGATGAGTGCATCAAGGTGGTGATGCGGCCGTAGGCGGCCGTGCCTCGGCAGCGCGTCCAACGCGCCTACAATCGGCGCTGATGAAGCGGCGCGACTTGGTTCGTCTCATACTGCAGCACGATTGCGTTCTCGATCACGAAGGGGGACGACACACGGTGTTCGTCAACCCTTCCAATCATCGGACATCGTCCGTTCCGCGGCACAACGAGATCAAGAACGGTTTGGCGCGGAAGATCTGCAGCGATCTCGGAATCCCGGATCCGTTCCGCCGCAACTGATCACTTGGCAGAAACAACCATCGGTTCGCGAATGAGTCGCGACGTATCCAGCCCCTTCAAGGCGATCCGGCGATTTGTCTCGAGAATCAGTTCGACAGCCTCACGCAGGTTTTCGCGAGCCTCATCCAGCGTCTCGCCTTGAGTATTCGCTCCCGGTAGTTCCGCGGCAAAAGCGATGTACCCACCCTCTTCCGCTTCCTGGAAGACCGCCGTGAAGGTGTTCATGCGTTCGAATGTAGTCGATAGAGAAGCCATTTTAGACTCGTATAGGTGTCGAGACATGTATACGGTACTACTGTCCGAACGATCCGCAAATTTCAGCGAAACCGGGGATGGAAGTCATCAGCACGACCCTGCCGGTTATCGAACGATTGTCTCTTCGCGCCTTGGCCCCGTCGAAATGATCGATGCGGGGCACTCCGTCTCATCTTCGATGAAGCGGACGTAATCCTTTGCGGCCTGCGGCAGATCGTCGTACGAGGTGATGCCGGCCGTCGGCTGGTTCCACCCTTTGAGCGTGCGGTACTCCGGCTTGTAGTCGTGATGGGCGACGGCGAAGGCGGGAAAGGTTTTCCAGAATTCTCCGCGGACGTTGTATCCGATGCAGACCGGGATTTCCTCGAACTCGTCGAGCACATCCAGCTTCGTCAGTGCGATCGCGTCGAGGCCGTTGAGCATCGCCGATGTGCGGAGGACCGGCAGGTCCAGCCAGCCGGTGCGGCGCGGGCGCCCGGTGACGGTGCCGAACTCGTTACCGCGCGCGCGGAGGTGCTCGCCGTGTCTGTCGTTCAGCTCCGTCGGGAACGCGCCGCCGCCGACGCGGGTCGTGTAGGCCTTGGCGACGCCGATCACGCGATGAATGTGCTTTGGAGCGACGCCGAGTCCCGTGCAGACGCCGCCGACGACTGTGCTCGATGACGTAACGTACGGATACGTTCCGTGATCGATGTCGAGCATCGCGCCTTGTGCGCCTTCGAACATCACCTTCCTGCCCGCCCGAATCTGCTCGTTGATCAGCAGCGTTCCGTTCGTGATGCGGTCCGCCAGCACCTCGCCGTAGCGCGTGTAATCGTCGTAGAGCTTCTGCGCGTCGTAGCCGTCCTTGCCGTAAACCTTCAGCACAGGATTCTTTTCCGCGCACGCGAATTCGATGCGGTCGCGGAGCACGTCGGGATCGAGCAGGTCGGAAACACGGATGCCGTAGCGGCTCACCTTCGTCTCGTACGCCGGACCGATTCCGCGTCCGGTCGTGCCGATCTTCGCCTCGCCCGCCGCTTCCTCGCGCGCCATGTCCAGCGCCTTGTGATACGGCAGGATCACCTGCGCGGAGTCGCTGATCTTGAGGTTGCTCTCAATCACCACACCGAGCCCGCGCAGCTTCTCGATCTCGTCGAGCAGCGCCTCGGGATCGATCACCATTCCGTTGCCGAGGATGCAGAGCTTGTCGGGGTGGAGGATGCCCGAAGGGATCAGCCGCAGCGCGAAATGTTTCTCGCCGAACTTGACCGTGTGGCCGGCGTTGTGGCCGCCCTGATAGCGCGCCACGACGTCGAAGGTTTCGCAGAGAAGATCGACGATCTTCCCCTTCCCTTCATCGCCCCATTGCGCGCCGATGACGGCCAGGTTTTTCATGCGGCGCGGAGACTAGCAGATGTTGGGCGTGGGGAGTGGGCTGTAGGGAGTGGGGCGTGGGAGAGACAACGACTATCGCGAAACAGGCGCAGGTGCTGCATTCTCCCACCCCCTACTCCCCACACCCCACCCCCACAGCAGCTATAGTTCATCGAGCGAGGTACTCCATGGATCTGCACAACACCACCGCCACCGCCGCCGACCCGATCTATTCGCCGACTCCCGTGCCGGTCGAGCAGTTCATCGACGGCATCCGCGAGCTGTCGGCGGGCCTGATCACGAAGCAGAAGATCTACGATTTTCTCGCCACGTACGAGATCCGATCCGAAGATCTGGAGCGGTACAAAATGTGGCTGCCGGACCGCCATACGCGCAACAAAGTCTTCCGCAACGAGATGATCGAAGTGATGGTGATCTGCTGGCCGGTCGGCGCGATCACGCCGCTTCACACGCACAATGGGCAGCTCGGATGGATGACGATGGTCGAGGGCAAGCTCATCGTCGAAAACTACAAGCAGCTAAGTTGCAACCGTCCCGAGAATCAGCAGGTCGTAGGCATGGACTGCCTGGCCGGCGCCACGCGCATCGAGATGCAGAACCTCGAAACGGAGCTGGTCGTCCCCGGCGGTCCGCTCAATACCGTCGACAAGACTCAGACGATCCATCGCATCAAGAATCTCGAGGAGTGGAACGAGCGCGCCGTGAGCGTGCACGTCTACTCGAAACCGATCGACTCCTGCGTCGTCTTCGACATCGAAGGCGGCCGATGTTTTCGCAGAGATCTGAAGTACGACAACGAACCGCCGGCAGCATAGGACCCAAGGCTCGGCTACTACATGCGTCGATTTGTCATCCTGAGCCGCCGAAGGCAAGGAGCCGCAAGGCGACGTGCCGGAGGACGGTCGAAGGATCCCCGGCTGATAACCAGGTGGGGCGGCGGTGTTTGACCAGCGCCCCCTCCCTTCCGCGGTTTCAGCCGGGGATTCTTCATCGTCCTACGCTGCGCCGGCTTCGCCTACGCAGCTCCGGCGACTCAGAATGACAAGTACTGAGGTCACGACGTAATGCCCGCTACCGCCATCCACCACATCCAGCTCGCCATGCCGCGCGGCGAAGAAGATCGCGGCCGCGCGTTCTACGGCGGCCTTCTCGGCCTCACCGAGATCCCCAAACCTGCCACGCTGAATGAGCGCGGCGGACTGTGGTTCGAGATCGGCGCGCTCGAAATCCATCTCGGCACCGAGGATGATTTCCGCCCGGCAAAGAAAGCGCATCCGGGACTGCTCGTCGATGATTTGACGACGCTGGTGAAACGCCTCGAAGCCGCGGGTTACGCGACGAAGCCCGACCACCTGCTCGAAGGCTACGACCGCGCCTACGTTCACGATCCGTTCGGCAACCGTATCGAGTTGCTCGAACCCAAGCACTAAATTCGCTGAGGAGACGTTTTCATGTCACTGGTTTCCACGCTGCAATCCGAGCTCGATCAGATGTCCGCCGCGGGGACGCTCAAACGCGAGCTGCTGATGAAATCGCCGCAGGGTGCGATGGTCGACGTCGAAGGCATCGGCGAGGTGATCATGCTCACCTCCAACAATTACCTCGGCCTGGCCGACCATCCCGCGATCGTCGAAGCCTCGGAGAAAGGTGAGCGCGACTACGGGTACGGCCTTGCGTCGGTCCGCTTCATCTGCGGCACGCAGACGATTCATCGGCAGCTCGAAGAGCGCATCGCCGCGTTTTTCGGCACGGAGGACACGATTCTCTACGGCTCCTGCTGGAATGCGAATGAAGGATTGTTCCAGACCGTCGCGCTGGAGCAGGACGCGATCATCTCCGACGAGCTGAATCACGCCTCGATCATCGACGGCATCCGGTTGGCGAAGGCGAAGAAGGAGCGCTACAAAAATCGCGACATGGCCGACCTGCGCCGCGCGCTCGAAGCCACGCGCGAGTCGCGCAACCGAGTGATCGTCACCGACGGCGTTTTCTCGATGGAAGGCTCGCTCGCGCCGCTCCCGGAGATCGTCGGGCTTGCCGCCGAGTATGACGCATTCCTCGTCGTCGACGACTCGCACGGCACCGGCGTCCTCGGCAAGACCGGACGCGGAACCGGCGAAGAGCTGGGCGTCTTCAACCGCATTCACGCGCACACGTCGACACTCGGCAAAGCCCTCGGCGGTTCGCACGGCGGCTTCACCACCGGCCCGAAAACGTTGGTCGACTACCTCCGCCAGAAATCGCGTCCGTACCTTTTCTCGAACACGCTGCCGCCGGCAGTGGTGATGGGATCGCTCGCAGCGCTCGATCTGCTCGAAAACGACACGAGTCTCGTCACGCGCCTGCATGACAACACCGCCTACTTCCGCCAGCAGCTCACCGCGCGCGGCGTGGCGGTGCGCGAAGGCATCCATCCGATCGTGCCGATCATCATCGGCGACACAGCCAAAGCGATCGCCATTTCCGCCGAGCTTCTCAAACGCGGCATCTACGTCTCCGGTTTCGGCTTCCCCGTGGTCCCGCAGGGCGCCGCGCGTTTGCGCTGCCAGATCAGCGCCGCCCACACCCGCGAGCACCTCGACCGCGCCATCGAAGCAATCGTGGATGTCGGGCGCAACTACGGCGTCGTGGCTTAAAATCGCCGCATGCACTTCAGCACGCTTACTTCCGCCACAGCTTTGCCCTTCATTTTCGCCGGCGTGCTGCTGGCGATTCTCGCGATCTCGTTCGGAGCACGCGCCGTCGTCTTCTGCCAGTACCTGAAGCAGATGACGGGTATCCAACTCAAGCCGGCGGACGTGAAACGCGCGTTCAAGCAGAACGGGCAGAACGGCGTGCGCGACATGTTCCTCGACCTGATCATCCGCGAGGACTTGAAGCAGGGACCGATCGAAGTGCCGGCGCAGACGGCGTGATCGCGATCTTAGCGATCTCTTAATCCACTCTTAATCGATTACTCCGCCACCCTTTCTCACTTCCTTGCAAGGGGCTCGCGACGCGTCTGTTGTCGATGGCATGACTGCCACTACTCACTCGCCTGCCGGAGTCGCGAAAGCGAAACGCCGGGCGTCCACGCGCGCGGCGATCGCCGGGGGATGCTGGATTGCGGCGGCGCTGGCCGTCGGCTTCACAAATTCGCAGATAGCGTCGTCACCCGTCGCCGCGGTGATCATTGAAGTCGCGGCGATCCTGATCATGGCCGCGGCATATATGAGGATTGCCTGTCCCGAGGCAACGCTCGATCACGCGCTGTTCGTCGGCACGACCTGGGTGGTTCTGGCCATCGCCGGGGAATTGATCATGACCGCCCATTCCGGCCGGCAATGGTTCGCCCTCCTCGGCACGCCCGCGAACGGAGGCCTGCGCTGCATCCTGCTGATCGCATGGCTGATCGCGCCGGCGGTCTTCGTCAGAAGTCACGAATGAGAGCGGCGATCGTCAGCACAATTGCTCTGTTCATCGCCGCGGGTCTTGGAGCAGATGATGACGCGGCGAAGCCGGTCGCGGTTCACGGATTCATCGACGCGTACTACGCCTGGAACGGCAACCATCCGGCCTCGCATGAGAGCTTCGAGGCCGGCACCGGCTCGACGGCGAAGCGCGCGAATGAGTTCAACCTGAATCTCGCGGAGGTCGACGTCACGCGCGACGCGCAGCCGGTGGGATTCCATCTTGCGCTGATCGCCGGCAACGGCGCGGACGTCATTCACGCCAGTGAACCGCAGGGATTTCGCTACATCTATCAGGCTTCGATTCTTTACAAACCGACCGATCGCCTGACTCTCGAAGCAGGCATCTATCCATCGCACATCGGATTCGAGGGCCTCTTCTCGAAGGACAACTGGAGTTACACGCGCGGATGGCTGGCGGAGTTTTCGCCGTACTACCAGGCCGGCATTCGCGCGAATTACGCGTTCACCGCGCATTGGTCGGGCGAGCTTCACGTACTGAACGGTTGGCAGATCATCGATGACAACAACGCCGCCAAAGCGATCGGCGGCAAGCTCGCCTACGCGAATGGACGGCTGAACACATCGCTGAATACCTTCGACGGAGCGGAGCTGCCCGGCGACGGCAAGCACTGGCGGCATTTCGGCGATCTCATCGCAACGTTCAACGCCACACCGTCGCTGAGCATCGGCGGCTCACTCGACCGCGGACGGCAGGAGTTTCCCGGCGGCGCCGCGAACTGGTTGGGCATTGCGGGGTACGGACGCTACGCGTTCGATAACCGTCGCGCGCTGGCCGTGCGCGTGGAACGCTTCAGCGATCCGGCAAACGGCATCACCGGCACGCCGCAGAAGCTCGCCGAAGCGACGCTGACGTACGAATACCGCCCGGCGCCGAATCTCATTCTCAAAGTCGAAGGGCGGCGCGATCACTCGACCGCTTCGGTTTTCGGCAGCGGCCCAAACGGCTCGTCGCGCGGCGAAACCATCGTCGTCATCGGCGCCGTGACCACGTTCTGAAGGAGCAAAGCAATGTGGGATCTAATCTTTATCGCACTCACCCTCATCCTCTTCGCCACCGCGATCGGTTACACGCGCGCATGCGACAAGGTCTGATGCGATGACCTTCGAAACCGTCATCGCGTTCACGCTGGCCGTGCTCGCCCTCATCTACCTGCTGTACGCGCTCCTCCGCGCGGAGGAGTTGTAGTGACCTCGATCGAGCTCTTGAAAATCGCCATCTACTTTCTGCTGATCCTCGCCGGGACGAAACCGCTCGGGCTGTACATGAAGCGCGTCTTCTGCGGCGAACGGACATTCCTCGATCGCCTGCTTCGTCCGGTCGAGCGCATCGTGTATCGCACGTCCGGCGTCGATCCGAAGAAAGAGCACGACTGGAAGCAGTACACGATCGCCATGCTCGTCTTCAGCGGCGTCGGGCTCCTGCTGACGTACGCGATTCAGCGCGTCCAGCACCTCCTGCCGCTCAATCCCGATCGCATGCCGCCGGTCGCGCCCGATCTGGCCTGGAACACGGCCGTCTCATTCACCACGAATACAAACTGGCAGGCGTACAGCGGCGAGTCGACCATGTCGCACTTCACGCAGATGGTGGGCCTTACGTTCCACAACTTCGTCTCCGCCGCGGCAGGGATTGCGCTCGCCATCGCGCTCATCCGCGGCATCGCGCGCAACAGCGCCAGGACAATCGGCAACTTCTGGGTCGATCTCACCCGCTGCACGCTCTGGATAGTGCTACCGCTGTCGCTCGTCTCGGCGACATTCTTTCTCTCGCAGGGAGTGATCCAGAACTTTCATCCAACGATCGCGGCGACGACGATCGAAGGGACCACCCAAAAAATCCCGCAGGGACCGATCGCATCGCAGGAAGCGATCAAAGAGCTCGGCACGAACGGCGGCGGTTTCTTCAACGCCAACTCCGGCTTCCCCTACGAAAACCCGACGCCCTTCACCAACCTCCTGCAGATGTTTCTAATCTTCGCCCTCGGCGCGGGCCTCTGCTACACGCTCGGCGCGATGACCGGCAAGCCGCGCCACGGCTGGGCGGTCTTCTGGGCGATGTCGCTGCTGTTTTTCGCCGGCGCGTTCATCACCACCTCGGCCGAACAGCGCGGCAATCCGCTGCATCAACGCCTCGGCGTCGCCACCGCGGACGGCAACATGGAAGGGAAGGAAGTCCGCTTCGGCGTCGGCGACTCCGCGCTCTTCGCCACGATCACCACCGATGCCTCGTGCGGCGCGGTCAACTCGTGGCACGACTCCTTCACGCCGATCGGCGGCTCCGTACCGCTCCTCAACATCATGCTCGGCGAGGTGATCTTCGGCGGCGTCGGCGCCGGGATGTACGGCATGATCCTGTTCATCATCCTCGCTGTTTTCATCGCCGGACTGATGGTCGGCCGCACACCTGAATACCTCGGCAAGAAGATCGAAGCGCACGACGTGAAGCTGGCCATGCTGGCTGTACTCGTTCTCGCGTTCTGCATTCTGGTCGGATCCGCGGCCGCCGCGGCAACAACAGCAGGGACGACGAGCCTTAACAACGCCGGACCGCACGGACTGAGCGAGATCAGCTACGCCTTCACGAGCGCGACGGGGAACAACGGCAGCGCCTTCGCGGGACTGAACGCGAACACGAAGTTCTACAACGTCACGCTCGGTCTGGCCATGTTCTTCGGCCGATTCCTGATGGTCATCCCGCTGATGGGAATCGCCGGCTCCCTCGCCGCGAAAAAGAAGATCGCCGAAACCGCCGGCAGCTTCCCGGTCGACGGCGCCCTCTTCACCTTCCTGCTCGTCGGGATCGTGCTCATCGTCGGCGCGCTCACGTACTTTCCGGTGCTCTCTCTCGGCCCCTACGTCGAGCACTTTTTGATGAACGCAGGGAAGGTTTTCTGATGGTCGCCGACAAGAAGAAACTCTCGCTCTTCGACTCCTCGATCATGCGCCGCGCGCTGATCGACTCGATCGTGAAACTCAACCCGCGCCGGATGATGAAAAACCCGGTCATGTTCCTCGTCGAAGCCGGCGCACTGCTGACGACACTGCTGCTGATTCCGGGCCTCTCGGATCACGTCGACTACCGCTTTCAAATCCAGATCACCTTCTGGCTTTGGGCGACCGTGCTGTTCGCGAATCTCGCGGAAGCCGTCGCCGAGGGGCGTGGAAAAGCGCAGGCCGATGCGCTGCGGAAGGCGAAAACGGAGACGACCGCGCGCCGTGTGAATGGCGAAGAAGTCCCGGCCTCGCAACTACGCAAAGGCGACCGCGTCGTGGTCGAAGCGAACCAGATCATCCCCGGCGACGGCACCGTCATCGAAGGCATCGCCTCAATCAACGAGTCGGCCATCACCGGCGAATCCGCCCCGGTGATTCGCGAGGCCGGCGGCGACCGTTCCGCCGTCACCGGAGGCACGATGGTCCTCTCTGACCGCATCGTGGTCGAGATCACCTCGGAGCCGGGACAGACGTTCATCGACCGCATGATCAAGCTGGTCGAGGGAGCGGAGCGGCAGAAAACGCCGAACGAGATCGCGCTCGATATCCTGCTTGCGGGCCTCACGATCGTCTTTCTTCTCGCAACCGTCACGCTCAAACCGTTCGCGATCTACTCCGGCAGCGATGTCACCGTCACCGTGCTCATCGCGCTGCTGGTCTGCCTGATCCCGACCACGATCGGCGCGCTACTCTCCGCCATCGGCATCGCCGGCATGGATCGCGTGCTCCAGCACAACATCCTGGCGATGTCGGGCCGCGCAGTCGAAGCGTCCGGCGACGTCAACGTCCTGCTGCTCGACAAGACCGGCACGATCACGCTCGGCAACCGGCAGGCGGTCGAATTCGTGCCGGCGCCCGGCGTCGATGCGCAAACGCTCGCCGATGCCGCCCAGCTCTCGTCGCTCGCGGACGAGACGCCGGAAGGGCGGTCGATCGTGATTCTGGCAAAGGAGCAATTCGGATTGCGCGGCCGTGAACTGCAGACGCTCGGTGCGCATTCGATCGTGCCGTTCACGGCGAAAACGCGCATGTCCGGAATCGATTTCGCGGGCGGACGCGCGGTCCGCAAGGGCGCCGCGGAGTCGGTCGCCAATTACATCCGCGCGATCGGCGGGACGTTCCCCGATCCGGTGCAGCACGACGTCTCGCGCATCGCCGGCGAGGGCGGCACGCCGCTGGTCGTGGCAGACGATGCGCGCGTCCTCGGCACGATCTATCTCAAAGACATCGTCAAAGGCGGCATGCGCGAACGCTTCGACCGCCTGCGCATGATGGGCATCCGCACGGTCATGATCACCGGCGACAACCCGCTCACCGCCTCGTTCATCGCGCGCGAAGCAGGCGTCGACGATTTTCTGGCGCAGGCGACGCCGGAGGACAAGCTCGCGCTGATCCGCAAAGAGCAGGCGAAAGGAAACCTCGTGGCCATGACCGGCGACGGCACCAACGACGCCCCGGCGCTGGCGCAGGCCGACGTCGGGATGGCCATGAACTCCGGCACACAGCCGGCCAAGGAAGCAGGAAACATGGTCGATCTCGACTCGAATCCGACCAAGCTGATCGAGGTCGTCGAGATCGGCAAGCAACTGCTGATGACGCGCGGCGCGCTGACGACGTTCTCGATCGCGAACGACGTCGCCAAGTATTTCGCCATCATCCCGGCGCTCTTTCTGGCGACGTTTCCGGAGCTGCAGGCGCTCAACATCATGCGTCTCGCCACGCCGCAAAGCGCCATTCTGTCGGCGGTCATTTTCAACGCGGTGATCATCGTGGCGCTCATTCCGCTTGCGTTGCGCGGCGTCAAATACCGGCCGCTCGGCGCGGGCCGCATCCTGCGCCGCAATCTGCTGCTCTACGGTGCCGGCGGCGTGATCATCCCGTTCATCGGCATCAAAGCGATCGACCTGTTGCTGCGCGCCATTCATCTCGCGTGAGGAGTGAGGAAGATGCTCGAACACATCAAGATTTCGATTCGCATCACGATTGTCCTGCTCGTAATCACGTGCGGTCTCTATCCGCTTGCCGTATGGGCCGTCGGCCAGACGTTTTTTCGCGACAAGGCCAACGGATCACTCATCCTTCGAAACGGCAAGGTGATCGGCTCCTCGCTGATCGGCCAGAACTTCGCCGGCACGCACTTCTTTCACGGACGACCGTCGAGCAGCGCCTACGACCCGAGCGCGAGCGGCGGCACGAACTGGGGTCCGACCTCGCGCAAGCTTCGCGACGCCATCGCGCAGCGGACGTCGAATTACAACGACACGAAGCCGGACCGCGGAATCCCCGCGGATGCGGTGACCGCGTCGTGCTCCGGCGTCGATCCGCACATTTCCGTCGCCTACGCCGAATCGCAGGCTGCCCGCATCGCACGTGAGAACGGCCTTTCGCCCGGCCAGGTGGCCGCGCTGATTCGCCATCAAACGGAAGCCCGCTTCCTCGGCATCTACGGCGAGCCGCGCGTGAACGTGCTTCTTCTGAATCTCGACCTCATGGACGCGTCGCTGAAATAGATTCCGCAATCATGGCCCGCCCGAATGGGGACGTCCGGCCCGATCCTGACGAATTGCTTCGACTCACGCGGACGGACAGCAGCGGCCGCGGCCGTCTCAAGATCTATCTCGGCATGGCCGCCGGCGTGGGCAAGACCATGCGCATGCTCGAGGACGCACACACGATGCGCCGTGCGGACGTCGATGTCGTGGCCGGCCTGGTCGAGACGCACGGACGAAACGAAACCGCAGCGCGCATCGCCGATCTCGAAGTCATCCCTCGCGCCAAGATCGCCTATCGCGGCGTGGTCATCGAGGAGATGGACCTGGCCGCCA
>DATART010000446.1:0-3827 GCA_036264035.1 Thermoanaerobaculia bacterium
GCTTGGAAACTCAGCTGCTCCCCATTACACTCTGTCTGTTGCACGCCGCCGCCTCCCTTGCTACCAAGTTGTTCTAGACACTCAACTTAATAGCATGGTGCGGCGGCTTTTTTATCCGCTTCGTGAGAAATGCGGGTTAGCGCGAAGCGCGATCGGCGCAGGACGGCGAAGGATCCCCGGCTGCTAACCCGGTTGGGCGGTGGCTCTTGCTCAATCCGCCGCCCGCCCGCGGTTACCAGCCGGGGATCCTTCGACCGTCCTACGGCACTTCGCGCTTCGCGCAGCGTGCCTTCGGCGGCTCAGGATGACAGCAAGCCCGGGTTGAATGTCCCAGGTGAATGTTGAATGATGCATCGTTGTTCACCATCCAACCTTGGCTTTGACTCTCTCTCCACTTCGCCGGCTTCTCGGATATTTTGGCCGCCACAAAGCGGCGCTCGCGCTCGGCGCGCTGTGCGTGGCGGCGTCGGGCGTCTTCTCGCTGCTCAAACCGCTCATCGTCGGCAACGCCGTGAACGAGTTGGCGAAGGCGGTCACGCGCGGCGCGCTGGTGCGCTACGGACTGCTCCTTGTCGGCGCGGCGGCGCTGGAAGGGTTTTTTCTCTTCCTGCAGCGGCGCATCATCATCGGCGAGTCGCGGCGCATCGAGTACGAGATGCGCAACGATTTCTACGGACACCTGCAGTCGCTGCCGGTCTCGTATTACCAGGAGCAGCGCACGGGCGATCTCCTTTCGCGCGCGACGAACGATCTGGCCTCGGTGCGGATGCTGATGGGACCGGCGGTGATGCACTCGCTGTCGTCGCTGGTCGTCGTCACCGGCGCGTTCGTGATGATGCTGCGGATCAATCGCGAGATGTCGCTGCTGGCGCTTGCGGGCGTGCCGGTGGTGATCTGGATGGTGCAGTACTTCGGACAACGCATCCATCTCAAATACAAATCGGTGCAGGACTACTTCGGCGACGTCTCGGCGCGCGTGCAGGAGAATCTGGCCGGCGTGCGCGTCGTGCGTGCGTTCGGGCGCGAGCGCGAGGAGCAGGAAATGTTCGCCACGATGAATCGTGAATTCGTCGAGCGCAACCGCATCGTCATTCGATTGACGTCGCTGTTCTATCCCGGCCTTCACGCGATGATCGGTATCCTGTTCGGAATCGTTTTCTTCATCGGCAGCCGGCAGATGATTCGCGGCACGCTCTCCATCGGCAGCTTCATCGCGTTCCAGCTCTACCTCGGGCGCATGGTTTGGCCGCTGATCGCGCTCGGCTGGGTGACGAATCTTTTCCAGCGCGGAATGGCTTCGATGGTGCGGCTGCACGAAGTGTGGTCGGTCGAACCGGACGTGCGCGCCGATTCCGGCCAGCCGCTCGATGCGCCATTGCGCGGCGAGATCGACATCCGCGATCTGACGTTCACGTATGGCGGCGTGTCGCGGCCGGCGCTGCGCGACATCAATCTTCATGTCGATTCCGGGCAAACTATCGGCATCGTCGGCCGCACCGGCAGCGGGAAGTCGACGCTGCTGGCGCTGATCACGCGCACGTTCGAGCCGCCGCCCGGCACGATCGCCATCGACGGCCGTCCGATCGAATCGTTCCCGCCGTCCGAGCTGCGGCGGTCGATCGGGGCCGTGCCACAGGAGACGTTCCTCTTCTCCGAATCGATCGCTGAGAACATCCGCTTCGGGCGGCGCGATGCGTCGGTGGATGACGTACAGGAGTCCGCGGCGATGGCCGGACTCTCGGGCGACGTGGCGACGTTTCCCCAGGGACTGGAAACGGTCATCGGCGAGCGAGGCATCACGCTGTCCGGCGGCCAGAAGCAGCGCACCGCCATCGCGCGCGCGCTCGTTCGCGAGCCGGCCATCCTGATCCTCGACGATGCGCTGAGCGCCGTCGATACGAATACCGAGGAACAGATCCTGCGATCGCTGAGAGAGATTCGGAAGGGGAGGACGGCGCTCATCGTCTCCCACCGCGTCTCCTCGGTGAAGGACGCCGACCACATCATCGTCATCGACGACGGCCGCATCGTGGAGCGAGGCACGCATGAAGCGCTCCTCGCGCGCAACGGTTACTACGCCGATCTGTATCGCCGGCAGACGCTCGAAGAAGAGATCGAGGAAATCGCGTAGCGAAACGCCATGGCTGACATCGAACGACACGAAGACGAAGGATCGAAGGCCTTCGATCCGCATCTGGCGCGGCGGCTGCTGCGATACCTGAAGCCGTATCGCGCGCGCGCGACGTTCTCGGTCTTCCTGGTGATTCTGTCGTCGATGATGGAGATCGCCGGGCCGGCAATCGTCGCGGTCGCGATCGATCTGTACGTGAAGCCGCTGCAGGGCTCGCACGCGTCCGGCATCAGCCTGCGCATCGGCGCGTGGCTGACGGGACACGGCTGGGCGCTCGATCCGGTCAGCGGCATCAACCTCGCCGCGGCGCTCTACTTCGTCGTGCTGCTCGGCGGCTTCGCCGTGCTTTACACGCAGATGGTCCTGATGAATCTGATGGGGCAGTACATCATGTACGACCTCCGCGAACAGATCTTCGGCCACCTGCAGAAACTCGATATCCAGTTCTTCGACCGCAACCCGGTCGGCCGCCTGATGACGCGCGTGACGACGGACGTCGATGCGCTCAACGACATGTTCACGGCCGGTTTCGTCGCGATGTTCGGCGACGTCTTCGTGCTCCTCGGCATCGTCGGAATGCTCTTCTGGATGAACTGGCGGATGGCGCTGGTGCTCTTCTCGATCATCCCGCTGATCGTGCTCGTTACGGCTTGGTTTCGCCGCGGCGCGCGCGTTACGTACCGCGCCACACGCGCGCGAATCGCGGCGATCAATGCGTTCCTGCAGGAGCACATCTCCGGCATGGCCACGGTGCAACTCTTCAATCGCGAGGACGACGAAGCGGAGAAGTTCGAGGGACTCAACGCGCGGCATCGCGACGCCAATCTGCAGTCCGTTTTCTACTACTCGGTTTTCTACCCGGTGGTCGAGCTGGTCGAAACGATCGGCCTCGCGCTCATCGTCTGGTACGGCGGCGGACAGGTGCTGCACGGGATGCTGTCGATCGGCACGCTCATCGCGTTCTTCCAATATGCGCAGCGTTTCTACGAGCCGATCTCCGACCTCTCTGAGAAATACAACATCCTCCAGGCGGCGATGGCAGCGAGCGAACGCATTTTCAAAACGCTCGATACGCCGCCGCGGATCCTCGACGAAGGTACGCTGGAGATCGATCACTTCGAATCGATCGAGTTCCGCGATGTATGGTTTGCGTACAAGGAACCCGAGTGGGTTTTGAAGAACGTCTCATTCACTGTGAAGCGCGGCGATCGTATCGCTCTCGTCGGGCACACCGGCGCAGGGAAGACGACGGTGACGTCGCTGCTGCTCCGTTTTTACGAACCGCAACGCGGCGAGATCCTAGTCAATGGGATTGACATCCGCCGCTATTCGATGACCTCGCTGCGCGCTCTCTTCGCCATCGTCCAGCAGGACTTTTTCCTCTTCACCGGCTCGATCGCGCAGAACATCTCCCTCGGCGACGAGACGATCACGCCGGAGCGAGTCCACGAAGCCGCACGCCGCGTGCAGGCGGACCGTTTCATCCAGCGCCTTCCCGATGGCTATGACTCCGAAGTGAAAGAACGCGGCGCGGGTCTGTCGGTCGGTGAAAAGCAGCTCCTCTCCTTTGCGCGTGCACTCGCATTCAATCCACCGGTGCTCGTCCTCGACGAAGCGACGTCGTCGATCGATACCGAGACCGAGGTGCTCATTCAGGAGGCGATCCAGACGCTGATGACCGGCCGCACGTCGATCG
>DATART010000493.1:0-1974 GCA_036264035.1 Thermoanaerobaculia bacterium
CCTCTATCTCGAGGGACCGACGCAGCGGGCATCGCCGAGATCACCGGAATCTCAGCGGGCAATGTGGCCACGAAGATCCATCGCATCAAGAAGATTCTGGCCGGCCGCTTCGGCCGAGGAGAACGCCATGGAAAATAACGACGTCGCGGCGCTTTGGACGGCGCAGAGCAGCAGCGGATTTCGTATGAGCAGCGAGGAGATCCGCAACAGGATCGCGACCATAAACCGGAAGGTGCGCCGGCGCACCATTGACGGCTATCTCGTGTGCGCTTCACTGATTGCGTTCTTCGTCGCCTGGATGTTCGTTGGGATGAACGTGTTGCAGACCGTTGGAGCCGTTCTCACGATCATTGGCCTCGGCTACCTGGCCTGGCAGCTCCGTGCGAACCGCTTTCGCAGACCGGGCGATGAGGCGCAGAACACGGTGGAGCACCTCCGCACCGAACTGGCGCGGCAGCGCGACTTCCATTGGGGCGCGCGCTTCTGGTTGCGGATGCTGCCTTTGCTTGTGGGGGGGCTCGTCTTCTTTGCCGGCTTCGCCAAGGCGCATCCGGAAGTCATCCGGATCATTCGTTTCGAGGCCATCTCACTCGTGGTCCTCGCCATCGCCGCCATTCCGCTGAACCTGTGGATGGCGCGCCGCTACCAAAAACAGATCGACGCGTTGTCGCGTCTTCAGGAGGAACAATGATCAAGCGCATCGCAGCCGTTCTGAGTCTCACACTTCTCGCACATGCAGCGTTCGCGGCGGTGGTTTCCGACGTGGATATTCGCGCCATCCTCGTCGACCGCATCGACGTGCAGCATCAGGGCGTCGGAATCGTCGTCGGCGTCATCGATCCGGCCGGCCGGCGTGTCGTTGCGTACGGCAAGACTGCGAACGATGGAACGCCGGTCGACGCGAACAGCGTCTTCGAGATCGGCTCGGTGACGAAAGTCTTCACGTCACTGCTGCTCGCCGACATGGTGCAGCGCGGCGAAGTCGCACTCACCGATCCCGTTTCGAAATACCTCCCGGCGAACGTGAAGATGCCGGAGCGCGGCGGGAAGAAGATCACGCTCGTCGATCTGGCCACGCACACGTCCGGCCTGCCGCGGCTTCCGTCGAACTTCAATCCGAAAGATCCCGCTAACCCATACGCCGATTACACGGTCGCGCAGTTGTACGAGTTCCTATCGACCGTTCAACTCACGCGCGACATCGGTTCGAAATACGAATATTCGAACCTCGGCGGCGGCCTCCTCGGCCACGTTCTGGCGCTCCGGGCCGGGACAGACTACGAGACGCTGGTGCGGACTCGGATTCTGCAGCAGCTAGCGATGAAAAGCACCGCCATCACGCTCTCGAAAGCGATGAAGGATCGCCTCGCAACCGGACACGACGCGAGTCTGCAACCGGTGGCGAACTGGGATCTTCCGACGCTCGCCGGCGCGGGCGCGTTGCGGTCGACCGCAAACGACCTGCTCACATTCGTCGGCGCGAACCTCGGCATCGTCAAGTCGCCGCTCGCATTGTCGATGGCGGCGATGCTCGCGACGCGCCGTCCCACAGGCAACCCCGGCCTCGAGATCGCCCTCGGCTGGCACATCACCACGCGTGATGGCCACGAGATCGTCTGGCACAACGGCGGCACCGGCGGCTATCGCACGTGGATCGGGTTCGATCCGAAGAGCCGCACCGGCGTCGTCGTCCTGTCGAACACGTCGACCACCGCCGGCGTCGACGACATCGGCGCGCACTTGCTCGATCCCACGGTCCCGTTGATCCAGGCTCCGAAACAGCGCCACGAAGTGAAGGTCGACCCGGCCGTTCTCGACCGCTACGCCGGCCGTTACGAACTCGGGCCGGCATTCATCATCACTGTCAGGCGCGACGGCGATCATCTCTTCGCACAAGCGACGGGCCAGCAGAACTTCGAGATCTTCGCCGAGGACGATCACAGCTTCTTTTACAAGGTTATAGACGCGCAGATC
>DATART010000005.1:0-4099 GCA_036264035.1 Thermoanaerobaculia bacterium
TGCGCCATGCTCGCGGCCTGCTTGCAGGTAGAGGCCGCACCGCATCGCCGCGCGCTCCTCATCGGCATCAACGATTACACCGCCTCCACGCTCGCCGCGCATCCTCGGAGCGCTCCCGCGCCGGGCCGCGACTGGCCGAACCTCGGCGGCGCCGTCAACGACGTCAACACGATGCGCGACATGCTCGTCGCGCTGTACGGATTCGACCGAAATGGCATCGTTACGCTCACCGATCAGGCGGCGACACGCGAGGCCATCCTCGTTGGAATCGAGCAACTCGTGAACGCGGCCGCGAAGGACGACGTCATCCTCTTTTACTACGCGGGCCACGGATCGCAGGTGCGCAATTCGCTGTCCGAGGAGCGCGACAAGCTGGACGAATCGCTCGTCCCCGCCGACTCGCGCATCGGCGCCGCCGACATCCGCGACAAAGAGCTGCGCATGCTCTTCAATCGCGTCCTCGATCGCGGCGCGCGGCTCACGGTCATCCTCGACAACTGCCACAGCAGCTCCGGCGCGCGCGGCCTCGGCACCGGCGCGCAACCGCGGGGCGTCAAGCCGGACCTTCGCGACGTCGCTGACGGCGTCAGCGTGCCGCGTCCCGAATCGCGAGGAGCGCTCGTACTCGCGGCGACGCAGGACGTCGATGCTGCGTGGGAGACGCGCGACGCCGAAGGGAAGTTCCGCGGCGCATTTTCATGGGCGTGGATGCGATCGATGCGCGATGCGGCCAGCGGCGAGCCGGCCATGGAGACATTTCTTCGCGCCCAGGCGCGGATGCGCGCCGAGACGCCCTTCCAACAACCGACGATCGCCGGCACGGTCGATACGCGCATGGCGCCGTTCCTCGGCACACGCACCGATCGCCGCGACGACCGCATCGTCGTCGCGGCGCAGAAAGTGCGCGGCGACGGAACGGTCCTCATCGAAGGCGGCTGGGCGAATGGGTTGTCCGTCGGCACGGAGCTGCGTGCAGCCGCTGCTCGCCTGACGGTCACCGCGCTCCGAGGGGTCACCGAATGCGAGGCGCGATTGCAGTCGGGCACGATGCCGTCACCCGGCGCACTTCTCGAAGTCAGCGCCTGGGCCGCGCCGCCGGTACGCCCGCTCCGCATCTGGACGCCGCGATCGCCGCACACACTGAAAGACATCGCCACGATGGCGCGATCGTTGTCGTCCGAGGCCGCACAGCATGGCGTGCGATGGATCACCGATCCGATCGACGTCACGCCTACGCACCTGCTCCGATGGAGCGGCAGCGAGTGGGAACTGCTCAGCGAAGGCGCCACGGAACACCTCGGCCAGAACACCGCGGCAATCGCCGCGATGGCGCGGCTGTCGCCGGGATCGACACTCTTCGTGCAGTTCCCCGCGCCGGAAACCCTCGTCGACCGCGTCGCCGCGGAAGGAGTCGAGCAGGCGACGACTCCCGAGGAAGCCGATTACGTACTGGCCGGCCGCTTCACCGGACACCATCTTTCCTACGCCTGGGTGCGCCCCTCGGTGAAAAAATCCGACCGCCGCAAAACCGGTCTGCCCGTGCGCACCGCGTGGATCGCAGAGCGAAAAAACAACAGCCGTCTGCGCGACACCGCTCCGGCGCTGCACGCAGCGCTGCTGACGCTTCGCCGAATCCACGGATGGCAACTGCTCGAGTCGCCGCCGTCCGACCGCTTTCCATACCGACTCGCGGCCCGCCGCGCCCGCGACGGCATGCTCGTCACCGACGGCGGCGCCATCATCGGCGGCGAGAGATACGAACTCGTCCTGCGCGCCATCTCGCAACCGTTGCCCGCACGCATCCCGAAACGCTTCATCTACGCGTTCGTCGTCGACAGCAACGGCAAGAGCACGCTGCTGTTTCCGCCGCCAAGCGCCGGCTCCGTGGAGAACCAATTCGAGCCCCACGAAACGGAGATCGCCCTCGGCGAGCCGAGCGCATTCGGCGCAAGCCCTCCCTACGGCGTCGACACGTACTTCCTGCTGACGACCGAAGAGCCCCTCCCCAATCCCTCAGTCCTCGAATGGGACGGCGTCCGCGCCCCCGAAGCGTTCACGCCGCTCGAACAACTCCTCCTGCAGCCGACCCGCGCGATCGGCGCGGTCCCCACGAAGTGGTCGATCACCAAGACGACATTCGAATCGCTCGCCCCGCATGCGAAAGCAATGCGATGACGCCGTCTCCGCGCGCATCGCCGCTATCGGCAATCCAGCCAAGTACGGGAACGATGTGGCACAGACCAGACCTGTCCAAATTAGCGGAATGCCGTCGCCGGAGGCGACTCGTACGGTAGCCGGTGGTCCGAGCGAAGCGAGCGACCACCGGAAACATCGGAGGGGAGACATTTGTCGACCCCGGCCGGGGTCGCGTATCAAATACCAACAGGCGTGAATTCCCTCCGCGACCGCTGCCGCGGTCGGAAAATTTCGACGCGATCGATGACCGGTGGTCGCTCGCTTCGCTCGGACCACCGGCTACCATACGAGCCACCTCCGGTGGCTTCGTGCCGCTTCGCGGCGGCCCTGCAACAATCCACACCTCGCGACGCCGGCTAATTTGGACAGGTCTGGGCACAGACACTCCTGTTTGTGCTGGTGAGGCTCGGAATGGCTGGAGAACAAATGCGCGGGCGCGCCTTCGGACGCGCCCGCGCGGGGCTTACTGCATTACCGGATCGGCACTACTTCGGCGGAGCCGAGGGTGACGAGGTGCTCACCGGAGGCTCCGGCGCCGGCTTCGCCTTCGCCTTGCGGCCGCGAGCGCCGAGGGCGCGGCGCATGTCGTCGACGTGCGGAGCGAGAGCGGCTGTCTCCGGACGTTTGGCCAGACGTTTCGCCAGCGCGTAGGTGGTAAGCGCGTTGCTTCCGACCTCGTTCTTCGCCACGCGTACGCTGTGGCGAATGAAGAGCGCCATCGCTTCCAGCTCATCGGCTACCGGACCGTAGGCGTCGGCGTAGGTCTGCCGGTCGCGAATCTGCGCCAGCCCGAAATTGCCTCCGCGTGTGAGTTCCTCGTTGTTGCGAACCGCCAATGCTGCGAAGTCCACGAACTGCGCCGGTACCGAGGCAGCAGCAGCCAATTGCAGGCGAGACTTCGCCGATTCCGGGACAACGAATTTCGGCACTCTGTCTTTCAGAGCGCGGATGTCGTCGATGAGCGCTTCCGCGCCTTCCATATAAGACGGTGTAGTAACGGGTACTTCATTCTGAGTAGACACAATTTCTCCTTTCAATTCTCAACTGCGGTGATCAGAGCGAGCAGGTCGAGACGATCGGAGGAGCGCGGCCCCTGAAAATGCGTCTTGGAGCCTCGGCGACGGTCAGACGTGCAGACCGTTGACGCCGGACATGGATGCAGAAAACGCGGCGGTTCTCGCGCGACAGGATCTTCAGAGATGGCGGCCGCACGACGAACGAAATCCGCCGCGGCTCTGGAGCCGGTTTCGGGAGCAGTTCCGAGAGATCGAGCGGAGCGGTGCCGCCGTGGACGTAGTCCATCAGTGACGTGAACGAGTCGTTGAAGCGATTGGAGACCCTCACCAGCCGTGACGCAGCGTCGATCCAGCGAGCCAGGGCCGCGGTCAGAAATCGCGGCGCGTCCCCGGCAAACAGCGGCGCGCGCTCGATGTTGTCGAACGTCGCCGCCCATTCCCGGGCGCCGTGTCCCAACTGCTCACTCGCCTCAGCGATCCACCCCGACACCTGCTCCATCTGGCGGGCGGCCCGGAGCGGATGCTCCGACGCGAAGGTCTCGCAGGCATCCATGGCGCGGGAGGAGGATTCGATCAGGCGAAGAGTGACGTCGATGGGCCGCCGCGTACGGCGAAAGCGACGAATCCACGACCGCCGCCGTTCGCGGCGTATCGCACACCAGCGAAGCGCTGCCCGCCGCGAAGCTTTCGCGTCATTTGCGCAGGCGGCCCGAATCGGTGTGGCGAGCATAATGATAGGACGCGATACAAACTGAAATCGGGAACCATTCCAACGTTGGGGCAATTCATTTTGTGACTCGTATAGTTGTCAGAGGAACATCACAAATCGTCGGGTTCATCAACCTCATTGACAGCGACGGCAGCCTCGTCGAACAGGTTCGCAACCT
>DATART010000021.1:0-5894 GCA_036264035.1 Thermoanaerobaculia bacterium
AATGACTCATGCGCCGATGACGCCTTGAAGATCGCGCTCCAGCGGTAGAACGATTCGTAAGCCCAGTCGTAGCCGCGTTTCAGTTCGTCCGGCGTCATGCTCGTCGGGCGGTAGACCACGTTGCGTGTGTCGTAGAGATCCCAGTTTCGCGTTGCGATGCGGTTTTGCGCTTCCATTTCCGCGAAGAGCGCGGTGCCGGGATAGGGCGTAAGGATGTGGAACGTGGACGTGGTCAGGCCCGACTGAACGGCCCAGTCGACGGTGCGGGAGAAGACGTCGCGATCGTCGCCGTCGAGACCGAAGACGAAGCTGCCGTTGATCATGATGCCGAGCGCGTCGAGGCGGCGCACGACGTCGCGATAGCTGCGGTTGAGGTTCTGGCGTTTGCCCGCACCGGCCAGGCTTTCGTTCGAAAGCGTTTCGAACCCGACGAACAGGCTGCGCAGCCCCGCCGCCGCCGCTTCTTCGATCACGTCGTCCCGCAGGATCGAATCGACAGTCGCGGCGCCCTGAAAAACGCGGCCCATCCCGCGCATGCCGCGAAACAGATCGCGCGCGAACCGCGAGTTGCCGAGGAGGTGATCGTCCAGGAAGTAGAGATGTCTGCCCGGAAGGCGCGCGATCTCCGCGAGGGCGTCATCGACGGCCTGCGTGTAGAACGAACGGCCACCCTCGAAGAAGCCGTCTTTGTAGCAGAACGTGCAGTGATGCGGGCAGCCGCGCGAGACGACGATCGAGTTCGGCACGAGGTAGCGATGCCGCTGAATGAGATCGCGCCGGATTGGAGGGAGGCCCTGCAGCGTGCGCACCGACGACTCGTAGCGCCGGCGCGGAGTTCCCGACCGAAGGTCACGCAGGAAGCTGGGAAATGTGTACTCGCCCGGCCCAAGCAGGATCGTATCCGCGTGCGGGGCCGCCTCGGCCGGCAACGATGTGACGTGCAGTCCGCCCAGCGCCACATACGCGCCGCGCGCGCGATAGTGATCGGCGATCTGGTACGCGCGATACGCGTTGGTGATGTAGACCTGAATGATGACCAGGTCCGGATCGTCGTCGAGATCGAGCTTCTCGACATGCTCATCCTGCAGCGAAATCTCCAGATCCGGATCGAGATACGCCGCCAGAGTGGCCAGCCCGAGGGGCGGAAAGAGCGAGTACTTGATCGGGCGCCAGTAGGGGCTGGTAGCTTCGGTGAGCGCGGGGAGAATGAGCTTGACGCGCTTGATCAGCAGTCGCACGAAGGACTTTATATCACAAAGTAAGCCTTGGAAGCGACAGTCGGCGGACGGTCGCGACACAAACATCGCTCTATCGTGTCTTAGATCATCGACGGGTCGCGATTTGTGTCGAGAGTATGAGGAGGAGCTATGTCGACAACGGGAGAAAAGCCAGGCAAGGGGACGTACACATGCACTTACTGTGGGCAAACGGTGGTACTCGACGATAGGACGGATACGCTTCCACCATGCCCGAGGTGCAGTCGAACGAATTACCGACCTTAGTTGGCGGGGTATTCACTTCGGCAGTCCAATTCGCTGAACGTTCTTGACAGAAAGCGCCCGTCACTTCGTCCCGGACGAGAGTTATCCAACATCACCGTTCAGGAGACCCTGATGGCGCTGATTGCGTGCCCAGACTGTGGCAAAGAAGTATCAAGTAGTGCGCCGGCATGTCCATCCTGTGGACGCCCTGTCGCAACGCCAAGCATCACAGATTCGCAATATCACGGCAAAGGCGAAGGCCTTTTCTTGAAGAGCCTTAACTGTGGTTGCGTCATTGCAATCGCATTCGGCGTCCTCGTTATCGTGATGATGATCGTTGCGGCCGGCTCACACCCACATTGAGAGGCTGGCGAAAGCTTAACGGACCTCTACGTGGATAGCGTTCCATGAAGTCACTCCGTCAACGGGCCCTCCGCCCGTCCTTCGATGAATTGCTGGACGATCGGGTTCGTTGAGCGCTGGAACTCCTCGGGGTTTCCTTCTTCGACGATGCGGCCTTTGTAGAGCATCGCCACGCGGTCGGCGATTTTGAAGGCGACTTTCATGTCGTGCGTGATCGTCACCGTGGTGGTGTTGAGCGTGCGGTCCATCTCCACGATCAATTCGGCGATGACGTCGCTGATGACCGGGTCGAGGCCGGTGGTTGGCTCGTCGAAGAGCAGGACCTCCGGTTTCAACGAGATCGCGCGCGCGAAGCCGACACGGCGGCGCATGCCGCCGGAGAGCTCGGACGGGCGTTTCGACGCGACTCCGGGCAGGTGCACGAGCTCGAGGCATTCGTCTACGCGATCCCGAATCTGCTGTTCCGTGAACTTCGTGTGCCGCCGCAGCGGGAAGGCGATGTTCTCGAAGACCGACATCGAATCGAAGAGGGCGCCTTCCTGGAACGACATCACGAACTTGCGTCGGAAGCGATTCAGCTCCACCGACTTCATCGTGCCGATGTCTTCGCCGTCGATGACGATCTTGCCGCGGTCCGGTTTCATCAATCCGATGATGTGTTTCAGCGTGACGCTCTTGCCGACGCCGGAGCCGCCGACGATCACCAACGCCTCGCCGCGCGCGACGTCGATCGACATGTCGTCGAGCACCTTCCGGCCGCCGAGCGTTTTGTCGACGTGCTGCAGCGAGATCATCGGAGTTTCGGTGGTCATGTCAGAAGAGGAGCTTGGTCAGGAAAAAGTCAGCGAACAGAATGATCAGCGACGCGCTCACCACGGCCGCGGTCGTGGCGCGGCCGACGCCTTCCGCGCCGCCGCGCGTGTAGTAGCCGCGCACGCAGCCGGTCAGCGTCAGGATCAGGCCGAAGAACGCCGCCTTGATCAAGCCGCTCCAGACGTCGTTCATCTGCAGAAATTGAAACGTGTTGTTTTGATAGACGACCGGATTCGCGCCCATCAGCTTCACGCCGACGAGATACCCGCCGCCCACGCCGAGCGCGTCGCCGAGGATCGTCAGGAGCGGAAGCATCACCGTTCCCGCGATCACGCGCGGGACGAAGAGGTACTGCACAGGATCCGTTGCCAGTGCCTCCAGCGCGTCGAGTTGCTCGGTCACGCGCATCGTCCCGATCTCCGCGGCCATCGACGAGCCGACGCGGCCGGTCACCATCAGTGCCACGAGCACCGGCGAGAGCTCGCGCAGCATGGCCAGCGCCACCACGCTGCCGACGAAATTCTCGGCGTGCACGCGATGGAAACCGTTGTACGTCTGCAGCGCCATGACCATGCCGGTGAACATCGTGGTGAGGAAGACCACCGGGATTGAATCGACGCCGACACGCACCATCTGCCGCAGCCATTCGCCGCCCTCGAACGGCGGGCGGAAGGTCCAGAGAAAGGTACGGCCGAGCATTCCGAACCAAAGGCCGGTCTCTTCGAAGAGGCGGAGAAAAACGCGGCCGATCCGTTCGAGCAGGTTCATTCGGCGAATCGCGAGCGTATCCGAAACGCGCCGCCCTCGGGGTACACACGCGGCACGCGCGCGCTGATGCGGCAGAAAACTTCGTACGAAATCGTCTGCGACCTCCTGGCCAGCTCCTCGGCTGTGATGCTGTCGCCGAGGAGGATCACTTCGTCGCCGAGGGCCGCGTTGGGGACGTCGGTCACGTCGATCGTGACCAGATCCATCGACACGCGGCCGACCACCGGCGCCCGTTGTTCTCGGATTAAAACCTCGGCGTTGTTCGAAAGCAGGCGGTCGTAGCCGTCGGCGTAGCCCACCGGCAGCGTGGCAATGCGGCTCGGCCGCGTCGTGTGGAACGTCGTCCCGTAACCGATGGCGTGACCGGCCGGCAGCTCCTTCAACCGCATGATCTCCGTCCGCCAGCGCAGGATCGGCTCGATTGTCCCCGTGGCGATCTTGATCGGCTCCGGACCGTAAAGCGCGATGCCGACGCGCGCGAAATCGCCGGGCCGCACCAGCCCGCGCAACGTCGCGGCGGAATTGGCGAAATGATGCAGGGGCGCATCGATACCGGCTTCGCGAAGCACAGCGAGCATACGGTCGTAGTTGGCGATCTGGATTTCAGTGAACGGATCGGCGGCGTCGTCCGCGTTCGCGAAGTGCGTGTAGATCGCCTCGATGCGCAGCCGCGGCGTGGCGCGGATCATCTCGATCACACGCCACAGCTCGGATTCAACGACGCCCATCCGCCCCATGCCGGAGTCGAGTTTCAGATGGATGGTGACGTCGCGCTCGCGTGCGACGGCGCAGACGTCCTCGAGCTCCTCCGGACCGATGACGCCGAAGGTGATGCGGTTGTCGAGAGCGATCATCATCTGCTCGCGAGTGATCGGACCTAGGACGAGCAATGACAGATCGATTCCCGCGCGCCGCAGCTCCAGCGCTTCCTCCAGCAACGACACCGCGATCATCGCCACGCGATCGGCGCGCAGCCGCTTCGCCAACTCCATGGCGCCGTGTCCGTACCCATCGCCCTTCAGCACCGCGACGAGCCGCGCGCCAGGGGGCAACGACCGCGCGATCACATCGACATTGCGTTCGAATCGATCGAGATCGATGAACGCATACGTCGGGCGCGACTCATGAAGAATAGACATGCACGTCCTGCCCGTTCACAGCGCGCGCCCGATCCGACGCGACGAAGCAGATGACCTCGGCAACCTCGGCCGTCGTCATCGCCGCGGTCGCGCCGCCGCTCGCGTCCGCCCACATCTTCGTGTCCACCGATCCCGGGCTGACGCTGTTCACGCGTACGCCGAATTGCTTCACTTCGACCGCCAGCGCCTCGGTCAGCCCAAGCACGGCCGCTTTCGAGGCGCAGTACGAAACCCAGCCGGGAAACTTTTCCGGTCCCGGCACGCCGGAAATCGAAGCGACGTTGACGATTGCGCCGCCGCGCCGCGCGATCATGTTCGGCAACGCGCGACGCGAGGCCAAGTACGTCCCGCGCACGTTCACCGCGAACATTCGATCCCACTCCGCCGGCGTTACCTCGGTCAGAATTTTCGGATCGATCATCCCCGCACAGTTGATGAGGATGTCGCAATCGCCGAGGCGTGATTCCGTAGTCGTGAAAAGGCGTTCGATCGCGTCGGGATCGCTGACGTCTCCATCGATCGCGAGCATGTCCAGGCCAGCCGTCGTCGCACTCCGCGCGAAGGCCGCCACGACCGCGCCGCGCGACGCCAGCATCTCCGCGGTTGCTCGCCCGATTCCTGACGACGCGCCCGTAACGACTGCCACGCGGCCTTCGAATTCCTGGGGCGGCATATAATCCGGCGCAGGCTACCCCAAACCGTAGAGATTGAGGAGAGCATATGAATCCCGATCTGAACAACTGGATGCAACTCGTTTTCCGATGGGGTCACGTCATCGCCGGCGTGATGTGGATCGGACACCTCTGGTTCTTCAACTTCGTCAACGGCCCCTTCGCAGGGAAGATGGACGCGCCGACCAAAAAGCTCGTCGTGCCGGAGCTGATGCCGCGCGCCCTCTTCTGGTTCCGTTGGGGCGCCGCCTGGACCTGGATCACCGGCTTCCTGCTTCTGGGCATCATCTACTACCAGACCAAAACGGTGCTCTTCGATCAGGACCACATCGGCAATCCGTGGCTCTGGCTGGCCGTCGTGCTGATCGCGCTGGCGATCGGTTTCGTGATCTACAACCTCGTCCTGAAGAGCGTCAAGAACGTCGTCGTGGCGAGCGCGATCAACCTGGTCCTGTTCGCCGTCGTCTATGCGGTGCTCGAGTGCGTGGCCCACTTCAGCGGACGCGCGCTCTACATCCACGCCGGCGCGATGTTCGGAACCATGATGGCGCTCAACGTCTGGATGGTGATCTGGCCGAAGCAGCGGTTGATCATCAATGCTCTCAAGTCGGGAACGCCATTGGCGGCCGACTCGCCGGATGTCAAGATCGCCGGACTTC